>JACRJI010000011.1 GCA_016235665.1 candidate division TA06 bacterium
AAAGCCCCGAAGCATTATGCTTCGGGGCTTTTCTTTTCTGGGTGGGTGGATGAATAAATTATTTTCTTATAGGACACGGTATACCGTGTCCCTACATTTATAATCCCTTCATCGCCAACCCATATATCTTATAAAATTATTCAGCGCTATCTTGTTTATATCTTCATTGCTAAAACCACGTTTCTCCAGCACTTTCAGCAGGTCAGGTATCTTGTCCGGACCCTCCAAATCTTTGGGCACTTCATCTATCCCGTCGAAATCAGAACCCAGGGCCAGGCACTCAACTCCGGCCAGATTCTTCATGTGCTCAAACTGATCGGCCACGGAATTGATGTCGGCCGGTTTCCGCTTTTCCCCCAGGAAGCCGGGATAAAAATTGACTCCGACCAGTCCCCCGGCACGGGCCAGGGCCTTTATCTGTTCATCGCTCAGGTTCCGGAACTGAAACTTCTTATTCAAGGCCCGGGCGCAGGAGTGGGAGGCAAAAGGAGGTTTCTTGGAAACTTTCAGCACATCCCAAAAGGTCTTCTCGGAAGAATGGGAGAGGTCAATCATCACCCCCAGCGAATCGGCTAATTTGACAAGCTGTAAGCCGTCAGCCGTAAGCCCTAAGTCCTTTTTGGTCTTGTTGGCGCTTAATCCGGAGGCGGCAAATTTGTTGGAGTTATTCCAGGTCAGGGTCAGTATCCTTACTCCCAGGGCGTGGAACATACTCAGATTCTCCGCTGTCTCTCCCAAAGCATGGCCGCCTTCGATGCCCAGCAGGACGCCGGTCTTCTTTTCTTTCAGGCATTTCTGCCAGGAATCCTTGTCTGTCACAATCATCAGATCATTTGGGAATTTGGCAATTTCCGATTTAGTTTTGGCTATCATGTCCAAAGTATAGTCGATAGCTTTCTGGCGGCGATAGGAGGGAGGCACCCAGCAGGCGAAGACCTGCAAGGCAATCCGGCCTTTCTTCAGTTTGGCGATGGTCACCTGGCTGGTTCTGTCTGTCAGCGTTTTTCCATTGACGATCTTCATGGGGGCGTCGCAGTGGAGGTCGGCGGCCAGACAGGAGGTGTCTGTTTTAGGCATGGTATCAGCCTTTGCAGTGGTGTTAAGAATGACCAGAAATGAGCATATGATGGCGGAAAACGTCATGACATAACTATACTACAAAAATCAGGGGCTTCGCAAGTAAATTTTTACTTGACAAAAGTCTTAACTTGTTATAATGTTATGTATTAGGGAAGCTTGCTGGGCTACCGACCTAACCCCTACCCATTCCCCGCAAGGGAAGGGAATACGGTTTCCCCCTCCTTGCGGGAGGGGGATTGAGGCGGTGCACTGAGAAAGTGTACTTGGTTGGCATCTGAAGTGGGGCGGTCAAACAACTTTAAATTTAATTTCTAATATCCTTTAAAACTAAAGGAGCACTAACATGAAACGGTTTTCCCAAATCGGTGCCAGGTACTTTCTGGTAACTGTAGCAGTCCTGTTGATCGTAATGGCAGGCTGTTCCAAGCGGGAAAAATACCCGCTGGGCGAAGCCGGGGGAACGCTGACAATCGGATCGCTCAACGAGCCGGCCTCGCTGAACCCTCTGCTGCTGTCGTTCACCGCGCCCAGCGACATCCAGGAAAAACTTTTCCTGAGTTTGCACCGTTTTGACAAATCGATGAACATAGTGCCCGAGCTGGCCGAGAGCTGGAAGTTTTCCGAGGATTTCAAGGAAGTCACCTACCACCTGCGCCAGGACGTCAAGTGGAGCGACGGGCAGCCGGTGACGGCCGAGGACGTCAAATATACCTTTGACAGGATGACCGACGCCAAGGTCAACTATTCCCGGGCCGGTTACCTGCAGTTTGTGGAAAAGGTGGAGGTGATCAGCACCTACACCGTGCGCTTCAAATTCAACCGGCTTTATTCCGATGAACTGTTCGATACGGGGATCATCGTCCTTCCCAAGCATTCCCTGGAAACTCAGGCCAGTATGTCTTCCGGTGAGTTCGACGCCAACCCGGTTACCGACGGGCCTTACAAGGTGGAACAGTGGATCAGGGGCGACCGCCTGGTGCTGGCCGCCAACCCGGACTTTTACAAGGGCAAGCCGGCCCTGGAACAGATCGTGATCCGGTTCTTCGGCGACGAGGCCGCCCTGGCCGCCGCCCTGCAGAACGGCGAGGTTGACATGACCGAAGACCTGTCTCCCCAAACCATTCTGAAACTTCAGGGAGATCCCAATCTGGTCACCATCGACTATCCCGGAAGGTCCTATACCTATCTGGGCTGGAATCTGAAGAGCCAGCTGTTTGCCTCGTCCGAAATGCGCAAGGCCTTTGCCATGGCCATAGATCCCTCGGAAATGATCCAGAACGTACTGCTGGGCAAGGGCCAATCGGCATCCGGGCCCATCCTGCCCAGTTCCTGGGCTTTTGACGAGAAGCTCAAACCCATGCCCTACGACCCCGAGATGGTCAAGGCCGCCCTTTCTGATCTGGGCTGGAAGACCATGAACAAGGATGGTTTCCTGGCCAAGAATCCCCGCCAGGTGCTGCAGATAAACCTGCTGTTAGCCCAGGGCCAGCCGGTGCTGGAAGCCTCGGCCGCCATCATCCAGAAACAGCTGAAGACGGTGGGCGTCAAGGTCAATGTCCAGTCGGTCGACGCCAGGACCTTCATCCAGAAGATCCGCACCGGGGCCTACGATGTTATGTTGTTCTCCTGGAAGAACGACCAAAAAGTGGACCCCACCGCAGTCTGGCATACCAAGATCGAAAATAAGGGCAAGTTCAATCTGCTTGACTATTCCAATCCCCAGGTGGACAGCCTGATAGAACAAGGTTTGGGAACCTTAAGCCGGCGCAAGGCCAAAGATATCTGGGTCAAGTTCCAGCAGGTGGTCTACCAGGAACAGCCCACCACCTATCTGTTTGTGCCCAATGTGGTGGCCATGGTCTACAAGGGGGTGAAGGGGGCGGAAAGCGACGCCCGCGGGCCCTTGGCTTCGTTGGACGAATGGTGGATACCTTCGGCCGAGCGGCGCGGTACCCAGGTGGCGGCCGTTACTCCGCCGGCCCCGGAAACTCCGGCACCCGTGGCTGCTCCCGAGCCTGAAACTCCGGCACCAACACCAGTCAACAACAAACCGGTTCCGGCCGCACCCAAGCCCGCAGCGGTCAAGCCGGCTCCGGCCCCCAAGGCGGTCAACCCGCAGGACATCTTGGTAGCCGAAACGCCCACTCCAGCGCCCACCCCGGTTCCGGTGGCCGCCACTCCCGAACCGGTGGCCGAGATCCCGCCCACCGATCCAGAGCCCATTAAAATCGCCACTGCCAAGTATCCCGACCTTGCCAGGAGCGCCAAGATCACCGGCCGGGTTTTCGTTAAGGTGATAGTGGGTGCTGACGGCACGGTCAAGAGCGCTGAAGTGCTACGGGGCATCGGAGGAGGCTGCGATGAGGCGGCAGTGGAAGCCGCCCAAAAATCCAGCTTCAAGCCCGGCACGGTCAACGGCCAGCCGGCGGAGAGGCCTTTTACCATACCTTATTCGTTCCGGTAATATGATATTTTGCCTGGGTAATTCATCCGACTATGCCATCTTTAGCTGCTTCGTCGGACGCGTGAATTGCCCTTACAAATTGATCCATATAAAAAAAGACGCCATCAGAAATGATGGCGTCTTTTTTCTGTTCCCAGATCATTTATTGGGGTTGCTTCCATGCTTGGCCAGGGGAATCCCCTTTTTGCAGAGGGGGCAATTGTCCGGTTCAAAGGTCTCAACCTTTTCCCCGTAGATCCCCAGGAAGGGAACCCCGAAATCCGGGGCTTTGGAACTGCGGTCGATGAACACCGCCACGCCCATCAATTGCGCTCCGGCCCGTTTCACCGCCTCGATGGTCTCAATCACCGAGCCGCCTGTGGTCATTACATCATCCACCACCAGCACTTTTTCACCTTTGGCCAGGGACATTCCCCGTAAGAAACCCCGGCCTTCCGGGGTCCGCTCGGCGTAGATGGCCTTTTTGTCCATCTGCCGGGCCACTTCGGAGGCGATGATGATGCCGCCGGTGGTGGGTCCGACCACGGTCTGAATGTCATAGTTTTTGAAATGCTCGGCGATAATCCCGCAAAAGGCCTGGCTGTCATGGGGGTATTGCAAAATCCTGAATTTTTCGAAATAGTACTGGCTATGCTTCCCCGAGGTCAGCAAAAAGTGTCCGTCCAGCAGCACCTGCCGGTTGACCAGAACGTCTTTGATCTCCTGTTTACTTAAGGGCATCTTGGATCTCCTTTTGGATGTTGTTGGCGGCGTCGTTCTTGTCCTTGGCTCCGGTGATGGGCCGGCCCACCACCAGGTAATCGGCTCCCAGGGCGATGGCCTGGCCGGGCGTCAAGATCCTCTTCTGGTCACCGGCCTCAGCATCCAGCGGCCTGATCCCCGGGGTCAGGATCACAAAATCCTTTCCGATGTTCTTCCTCAGCAGTTCGATCTCCTGGGGCGAGGCCACCACGCCGTCCAGACCGGCGCTCTTGGTCAGCCGGGCCAGGTGCAGCACCTGTTCCGGGATGCCCCGGCCGGGCGCCCCCAGCACATCGCTGAAGGTGGCTTCGTCAAAACTGGTCAGCACGGTCACTCCCAGGATCACCGGCTTGGGTTTCTTGAATTGGGCGCAGGCCTCCAAGGCGGCATTGGCCGCTTCTTCCATCATCTCAAATCCGCCCATGGAATGAAGATTGAACATATCCACCCCCAGTTCCACCGCCGCCACGGCGGCCTTGGCCACGGTGGTGGGGATGTCGTGGAATTTCAGGTCCAGAAATATCTTTCCGCCCTGGGCTTTTATTAGTTCCACTATTTTGGGACCGCAGGCGGTGAACAGCTGGCTGCCGACCTTGAAGTATTTTACCGGGCCGGAAATGTCCTTGATCAGCTTCTCGGCTTCGGCGTAGGAAGGTACATCCAGGGCCACTATCAGTCTTTCGTTGGCTGGTATCTGCATCGCGCTCCTTGGCTCTATGATGAAAATTAGTTAATCGTAATTGTAAACTGGGAATGGTTATTTGTTAACTGTTAATTGTTGGGCTGCTGGATGATCTCCAGCCGGACCGGTTCCACCCCGTTTATCCCGATCTTTCTGGCCGCTCCCTGGGACAGGTCTATCAGCCGGCCTTCCACGAACGGCCCGCGGTCGTTGATCTTGACGGTCACGCTCTGGCTGGTCCGGAGATTAGTGACCCGGACCATGGTGCCGAAGGGCAGGGTGCGGTGGGCGGCGGTCATGGCCTCCATGTCAAAGATCTCTCCGTTGGCGGTCTTGCGCCCGTGGAATTCCCGGCCGTAGTAGCTGGCCAGACCCTGCTGGACAGCCAGCGGCCAGGGTTCGGTTTTGGCCGTGGGCTGTATTTTATTTTCCGCCGCAGTTTCTTTGACCGGGCTGGTGCAGGCCGTACCGCTCCGGTAGATGGGGGCGGGGGCGCAGCCCAAAAGTCCGGCAAGGAGTGCCAATGACCAGGCAGTTTTTTTCATACCGCAAGTTTTCCCGTGATCTGTGAAACTTTGGAGTATCCTTTTTTAAGGCAGTAATCCTTCAATCCACCGGTGATCTCCTTGACGGCGCTGGGGTCCACGAAACTGGCGGTACCGATCTGCACTGCACTGGCCCCGGCCAGCATGAATTCCACCGCGTCATCAGAGCTCATGATGCCGCCCAGGCCGATCACCGGGACCTTTACCGCCCGGCTGGCCTTGAATACGTTGTAGAGGGCCACCGGTTTGACAGCCGGTCCGGAAAGCCCGCCGGTAATGTTGCCCAATACCGGCCTCTGCTTATCGATGTCGATGGCCATGCCGTAAAGGGTGTTGATCAGCGAAATGGCGTCGGCCCCGGCCTGTTCCACCGCCCGGGCGATGGCCGCGATGTCCGCCACGTTGGGGCTGAGCTTGACGATCAGCGGTTTGTCTGCCGCTTTTTTCGCCAGGGTGGTCAGCTTGGCGGCCTGAATGGGATCAGAGCCGAAGGCCACTCCGCCCTGCTTGACGTTGGGGCAGGAGATGTTAAGTTCGATCCCGGAGATGCCGGGCCGTCCTTTGAGCATCCCGGCCAGTTCAACGTATTCCTCCATGGTGTTGCCGGCGATGTTGACGATCACCACCGGGTGGTGTGATAGCAGCTCGGGCAGTTTTTCCTTTAAAAACTTCTCCGCCCCCACATTGGCCAGGCCGATGGAATTAAGCATTCCGCCGGGGGTCTCATAGACCCGGGGCGGTTTGTTTCCGGCCCGGGGCAGCAGGGTGATGGTCTTGGTGATCACGGCCCCGAACAGGCCCGGGGGGACCAGGGGGAGGTATTCCGTCCCGTAGCCGAAGGTGCCGGAGGCGGCCAGCACCGGATTCTTCATTTTGATCCCGGCGATCTCCACCGAGAGGTCAATGGAATTCTTGGTTCTGATGTTTTTCATAGGCCAAACTCCTGCTCCCAGTCTATCTCCCGGCTGTCGAACACCGGTCCCTGGCGGCAGACGGTGACATATTCCTTTACCCCCTTGACCACGCAGCCCTGGCAGGCGCCCACTCCGCAGGCCATGAAAGCCTCCAGGGAGACCTGGCAGTCAATGTTGTGCTGGCGGCAGATCATCGCCGTGCGTTTGAGCATCGGCCAGGGGCCGCAGGCATATACCACCGGCTTTTTGAACTTGTCGATGCATGTCAGGAAGGCATCGGTCACAAATCCCTTGTATCCGCAGCTGCCGTCGTCGGTGGCTATGATCTTGCCGGGAGCCGGGCAGGGCAGCATTTCCTTTTTGCCGGCGCACCCATAAAAAATCCGGGACTCCAGTTTCATAGCCTTCAGACGGTCAGCCAGGAACTGCATCGGGGCCAGACCCATTCCCCCGGCCAGGATCACATGCTCGCTGTATTTCCGGCTGATCTCAAATCCCTTTCCCAAAGGACCCAGCACATCCATCTCCGTTCCCTTGGGCAGGGAGGAGATGAGAGAGGTGCCCCGGCCCACCACCCGGTACATGATGAACAGGTTACTTCCCTTGACCCGGTTGATGCTGAACGGCCGCCTTAACAGCAGGGGGCCGGGGCCCGACGGCTTTAGATGGACGAACTGTCCGGGCCTGGCCTGGGCGGCCATCTGCGGCGAAGCATAGGCCATCAGGAATACCTGGGGGGCTATCTTCTGATGGGAGGTGATCTTTACTTTTTGCTCTAACATCATTTGTCTATCCGTATTCGGTTATCTTCGTCAGCCGGCCCCGGGATAGCCGGCGCCGGAATGTTCTGGGGACCGGGCTCCGACTGCTTTTCCTCCGGCTGCGTCAAAGAATCCGGCCGGACCGGAGCCGCCTTGGGTTTTAGCTTGAATTCTATGGTGGGTTCGCTGTCGCTGACCGCCAGGTCGGGGGGCAATCCCATCTCCATCCGGGCGGCGTTGGCATAACGGGAGTAAGGATACTTTTCCACTAACTGCAGGCGATAACTTTTAACCAGGGCGGAATCCCGCTGGTATTTGTTCAGGGTCCAGGCTACGGCGTAAAGCGACTTAGCGGCGATAGGCAGAGAGGGATAGCCGGAAGCCAGCTTAAGGTAGACCGAGACGGCCGAATCCGGTTGGTTAAGCCCGAACAGATAGTGCTCGGCCATCAGGAACAGCAATTGAGCATTTTGCTCGGCCGCCGCGGAATCAAGCTGTTGTCTGTATCCGCCCAGCAGGGAGATGTTTTCCGTTTTCCGGAGGGCCAGGGTCCGGATGCCGGCAAAGTCCGGATGATCGAAATCGTTGTTTGTTCCCCGGCTGGACAGGGTAAACAAGGCCTTTGCGCTGTCCAGGTTTTGGGAGGCTTCCTGCAGTTCTCCCATCCTACAGTAGGCTACCGAGGCTGCCAGGCTTTGGGGATGCTTCTGAGCCAGTTGGGAATACAACTTGACGGCTGATGAGTCTGCGGCTTGCCGGACTTGTATCTGGCAGATCAAAAGATCAAGTAAAGCCGACTGGGGCGTGTTGGGGAGGTATTTTTTAAGCAAAGACTGATATATTTTCAAGGCCTTTTCCGTTTCGCCAAAAGTCTGATAGCTTTGGGCCAGAAGCATTTTTATCTGATAACCAGTATTTTGAGAAAGGCGCCTGTCAGCCAGCACCTCTAATTCCTGAACTGCCTGGCGGTGTTGATCCAAGGCGACCAGGCACTGGGCATACTTGAAACGGGCGTCAACCGTAAAATCGCCCTTGGGATGGTTGAAAAGGAATCTCTGCCAGAGAATGGCCGCCTGGGAATAGTCGCCGGAGACCTGGGCGATCTCAGCCTCCAGAAACGAGATCCGCCGGTGGATAGCTTTATCAGTCCCGGTCCTTAATAACTGGATATCGGTCAGGGCGGCGGGGTAATCACCAAGCTTGTAATTTAAAACCGCCGAATTAAGCCGGGCCAGCGTGGCATATTTACCCTGTCCGTAAAACTGCCAGACCTCCTGAAATTTGCGGAGGGCTTTTTCGTTCTGCCCGGTAAAGAAAAAACAGTTGCCCATGTAATACAGGCTGGGGGCCGCCCAGCGGCTGCCGGGATAACTTCCTGCCACTCCGGCAAACTTATCGGCGGCCTGCTGCAGGGCGGCGGCCTGAGCCCCTGCGGCGGCCAGGGTGTCTGGGAATCCCTGGCGGCTGCGGGTCCCTGAATCGTACAGCTTTTTTGCGTTGTAGTAGCTGTTGAAATAAGCGCAGCCGCCGGCTGCTGTGACCAGCAGGGCCGCCGCCAGGAACCGGGGCATCAGCTTGGCAATTATTTTCATATCGTTCTTCATATTCACCCGCCTAAAACAACAGGTCAGATTAATCTGACCCGTTGTTTAATTTTATTATTTTCAGGAAACCCCGATCTGCACTTTCTGGAAGCGGGCCGGGGCCACCCCGTGTCCCACGTGGGCGCTTTGGCCCGGCTGACCCTTGCCGCAGTTGGGCACGCCCCACAGGTGCCATGATTTTTTATTGCAGACAGCGTCGCAGTTGTTCCAGAAGGCCGGGGTGATCCCGGTGTAAGTGGCGTTCTTGAATACCCGGCCGGTCAGTTTCCCGTGCTTGATCTCCCAGGCGATCTCGGTGGCAAACTGGAAGTTGAGGCGCTTGTCGTCGATGCTCCAGGTCTTGGTGGTGTCGAACAGCACCGCGTCTTTGGTGTCGGCGATCAGATCCTGGTAATTCCACCGGCCCGGCTCCAGGTTGATATTTGTCATCCGGATGATGGGGATCCGGTTCCAACCGTCGGCCCGCATGGCGCCGCCCGAGGCCAGGCCCAGCCGGGGGGCGGTCTCCCGCGAGGTCAGGTAACCCACGAACTTTCCCCGCCGGATGATGGGCACTTTCTGGGCCGGCACGCCCTCGTCGTCCCAGCCGAAGGTCCCCAGGCCGGCGGGGGTGGTGGCGTCGGCCGTGACGTTGACTATATCCGAACCGTATTTAAGATCATTCAGCTTGTCGGTGGTCAAAAAACTGGTGCCGGCGTAGCTGGCCTCTGTGCCGTATACCCGGTCCAGTTCAATTGGATGACCGATGGACTCGTGGACCTGCAGGGCCAGCTGGTTGGTGGCGATGATGATGGTGGAGATCCTGGCGGGGCAGGGGGGAGCGGTCAGCAGCATGGCGGCTTCGGAAGCGGTGCGCTCGGCATTTCCGGCCAGGTCCATCTGCTCGATGAACTCGTAGCCGGCCTGGCGGGTGTCGCCGCTCATGTTGGGGTAGCTGCGGGTCTGGACCTCGGAACCCTCAATGGCGAAAGCGCTGATCTCGCCGCCGGATTCGGTGCGGTCCTCGCTGACCAAAGTGCCTTGGGTGGAGGCAAAGACCTTTTCACCCTTAAGGAACCACAGGCCGCCCTTGGCCATCTTGATCTTCTTGTTCCGGCGCATGATGGAGTCGGCCTTTAAAAGCAGATCTATCTTTCTTTCCAGCGGGACCTGGAAGGGATCGGTCCTGACCGGTGTTTTATAACTGCCCTTCTGGGGCTTCAGCCGGGACAGTTCCACCTTTTCAACCCTGGTCAGGCCGCTGGCTTTGGCGATCTCGATGGCGTCCCTGACAACTTTTTTGATCTCGGCGGTTTCCAGCCGGGAGCTGGAAGCGAAGCCCCAGGCTCCGTTGACCAGTACCCTTAATCCGAAACCGGAATCGGAACTCTTGGTGACCGCCTCCACACTGCCGTTCTTGGTGGCGATGTTCTCGCTGAGCTGGCCGGTCACCCGGACATCGGCGTAATCCAGGCCTTTGGAGGGAAGGGCCGCCAAAACTTTTTGAGCAAAGGTCTTCATGGGATATTGGTTCTCCCGGGAATTATTGGTTTATTTTCGTAACTATTAGAGCAACTAAGCGGTACACTGAGTTTATAAAGTGACACCAATTCTCAAAGGATGAACAATATACGTGCGTTTATTTCATATAGGGGAATGGTCCAGTGTCTTAGCGTCTTTGTGACTTTACGGCTGAACAGTAACTGATTTACAAATATTCAGTATAACATAACCGGTACCAATTATCAAGATTATTTGGCGGAAGAAAGTGATATTTTTTATTGCATGTAAAAGTTTAAAGTGGTATATTTAAAAGCCGGAACAGTATCTCAATTCCTTTAAACATCCAATTTGTTCAAGTCTTGCATAAACACCCGCTGAAAATTTTATGGTTTGAAGTGCCGGGAGTCTCAACCTCCTTTCACCCCCACCAGGTACTGGTCAAAAAGGGAGGGGTGCTGGAACTTACCGGCCGTTGGAATGAAGCCAGGTCTTTGTTTGCCGCCGGACTGGAAACGGTCAGTTTGGCCGGTAACAAAGAGGCCGCAGCCGAGTGCCAAACCAAACTGGGCTGGCTGTTGTATAAACGGGGAGAGCAGGGAACCTCATTGGAACTGCTTGAATCAGCCCGGGACTATTACCGGAGTACAAGGGACCAACTGAACCTGGCTGCGGTGCTGAACAAGATCGGCAATAATCAGATCGAGCGGGGAAATAACATCCTGGCGTTGGAGTGCTTTCAGGAATCCTTGGATATATCAATGGCCTGCAAAGACCGGCCGGGAATCTCCATTGCCGTAAACAATATGGGGAATCTCTACGGCAATCTGGGCGACAGTCAGAAGGCTTTGGAATGCTACCAGAAATGCTATCAGGCTGACCTGCAGGACGGGGACCAGCTTAGCGCCAGCCTCGGAATGGGGAATATAGGCTGGGTCCATTTGAACATGGGCGATTACGGAAAGGCTTTGGAGTGCTGGGAATATTTGGCCAAGTGGGCAGGCTATTACGGGGATAAGCATAATTTAACCGTAGCCTTGGGGAATATGTCGGCTGTTTACATGGCCCTGGGGAAATATGACAAGGCGCTTCATGGCATTCAGACCAGGCTCAAACTTGCAGATGAGATGGGAGACAGAAGGGGGCGTTCCATAAGCCTGAGCCACATGGCCGGCCTTTGCCGGTTGAAGGGGGAGCATGATAATGCCAAGCAGCACTTCGATCAGGCCATAGAACTGGCCAGGAAGATAAATCTGACGTACTATTTGACCATGTTTCTGCTGGAAAAGGCAGACCTTTTGTTCGATCTTGGGGAATATTCGGGGTCGCAGGACGCCTGTCTGCAGTCGATGGAAATATCGAAGTCCCTGGGTAAAAAGGACCCCGGTTTCCTGTGCAATCTGCTGCTGGCCAAAATCACGGCCCTTTCCGATCCGGAAGGCGGATTAAAAGCATTGGAAGCGCTGAATCCCCAGAATAAGCCAAGACACCAGGCCCGGCTTTATTACGAGATGTTCAAGCTCTCCGGCATGCAAGATTACAGGACGAAGGCACTTGATCTTTACCATGAAATCTATAAGACGGCTCCCGAGATAGATTTTAAGAATAAAATCGATGAATTGGAAAAGGGGAGATAGCCGCCGAAAACCCGTTCAATTCTTGTGGCAGGAAACAGTATCAATTATCAAAAAACAGGAAAAAGCAGTCAAGTGACCTGAACATCCCCATAATAAGCAAAAAGTATTTGACTTTTACCCTATTTTGAGCTATACTAACTATTTACTTTGGCATTTTCAGCCTGGGGGCATTTTTTTATCCCTCTGCAATTTATAGGAGTTATCAATATAATATGATCGAGATCAGATGGCACGGACGGGGCGGTCAGGGAGCCAAGACCGCGGCCCTGTTACTGGCCGACGCCGCATTGTCGGCCGGCAAGTATGTACAGGCCTTTCCCGAGTACGGACCGGAGCGGATGGGCGCCCCGGTGCAATCATTCAACCGCATCGACGAGCAGCCCATCCTGATGCATTGTCCGGTGAAATCACCCAAGGTGGTGGTGGTGCTGGATCCCACCCTGATGGCTTCGGTCAACGTCACCGCGGGCCTGGGGGCGGACGGCATGCTGATCATCAATACCGGTCTGGATGCGGTGGAGATCAAAAAGTCCGTCAAGTTCGACGGCAGGATATTCACGGTGGACGCCTCCAAGATATCCGAGGAGACCATCGGCAAGAACATCCCCAACACTCCGATGCTGGCGGCCCTGGTAAAGATCACCGGGGTTCTGGATTTCAAGGGCATGATGGAGGACACCGAAAAGAAGCTGGCCAAGAAATTCGCCCACCGGCCGGAAGTGATAGAGGGGAACATCCAATCCATGAAGCGGGCGGCAGAGGAGGTAAAGTCGGCATGAGCGAACTTAAAAAATACAAGGAACTGGCCCTGGGCGGCAATATCGAAAAAAGCGGCACAGCCGTGGAGTTCAAGACCGGAGACTGGAGAAGCTCCAAACCGGTGTACCATCCCGAGAACTGCATCCAGTGCCTGTTCTGCTGGGTCTACTGCCCCGACTCATCGGTGACCTTAAAGGACGGCCAGGTGACGGGCTTTAACCTGGATCACTGCAAGGGCTGCGGCATCTGCGCCCACGAGTGTCCGGGCAAGAAGAAGGTCAAGGCCATCACCATGGTAGAGGAGGTCAAATAGCATGCAGAAGATAATACTGGCCAAGACCGGCAACGAAGCCATGGCTCTGGCCATGAAGCAGATCAATCCCGACGTGGTGGCCGCCTATCCCATCACTCCGGCCACCGAGATCGTTCAGATATTCTCCCAGTACGTGGCCGACGGCGAGGTCAAGACCGAGTTCGTGGCGGTGGAGTCCGAGCATTCGGCCATGTCGGCCTGCATCGGATCCTGCGCGGCCGGGGCCCGGACCATGACCGGCACCAGCTCCCAGGGCCTGGCCCTGATGTACGAGATGATCTACATCGCCGCCGGGCTGCGCCTGCCCATCGTGATGGCCGACGTCAACCGGGCGCTGGCGGCCCCCATCAACATCCACTGCGACCACTCCGACACCATGGGCTGCCGCGACGCCGGCTGGATCCACATCTTCTCCGAGAACGCCCAGGAGGCCTACGACAGCATGATCCAGGCCATGCGGATAGCCGAGCACAAGGACGTCCGCCTGCCGGTGATGGTCACCACCGACGGCTTCATCATCTCCCACGGCATGGAGCGTATAGACACCCTGTCCGACGCCGATGTCCAGAGCTTCATCGGGAAGTACGATCCCATGATGCACCTTTTGGACATCAAGAAGCCCTTCACCGTGGGGGCCATCAACCTGACCGATTATTATTTCGAACACCGCCGGGCCATGGTGGACGCCCAGAACAACGCCCTGAAGGTCATCAAGGAAGTGGGGGCCGAGTTCGGAAAGAAGTTCGACACCAATTACGGCCTGATCGAGAAATACCAGCTGGACGACGCCGAAGTGGCCATCGTGGCCCTGGGCTCCACCTGCGGCACCGCCAAGGTGGTCATCGACAAGCTGCGCAAGCAGGGGGTCAAGGCCGGACTGCTGAAGATCCGCGTCTTCCGTCCCTTCCCGGCCGAGGAGATCGCCAGGGCGTTGGAGAACATCAAGACGGTGGCGGTGCTGGACCGCTCCGACTCCATCGGCAGCTTCGGCGGCCCGGTGTTCACCGAGGTCCGTTCGGCCCTCTACGGCTCGGCCAAAAAGCCCCAGATAGCAGGGGTGGTCTACGGCCTGGGCGGGCGGGAGATAGACATGGAGCAGATCGAGGGCCTGTTCATGGACCTGAAGGCCGGCAAGATCAAGGCCGATTCGGTCAGCTACCTGGGGGTCAGGGACTAAATACAAAAAGCAGAAGGCAGAATTTTGAATTCTGAATTCTGAATTTAGAATTTTATTACAAGGATAATATAAAAATGGCAAATCTTAAAGAACTGGCAGCCCGGGGCGACAAGTTCACCGGGGGACACCGGGCCTGCGCCGGGTGCGGAGCCACCGTGGTGGCCCGCCAGGCATTGCTGGCCGCCGGAGACAAGCCGGTAGTGACCACCTGCGCCACCGGCTGTCTGGAAGTGGTCTCCACCATCTTCCCCTATACCGCCTGGGACGTGCCCTTCATCCACAGCGCCTTCGAGAACTCGGCGGCCACCATCTCCGGGGTGGAGGCGGCCTACAAGTCGCTGAAGCGCCAGGGCACGGTGAAAGAGGACATCCGTTTCATGGCCTTCGGCGGCGACGGCGGCACCTACGACATCGGGCTGCAGGCCCTGTCCGGCGCCATGGAGCGCGGGCACAACATGCTCTACATCTGCTACGACAACCAGGCATACATGAACACCGGCATCCAGCGCTCCTCGGCCACCCCCAAGGGCAGCGCCACCACCACCAGCCCCAACGGCAAGAAGATCCCGGGCAAGGTCCAGTTCCGCAAGAACCTGACCGAGATTATAGCGGCCCACGGCATTCCCTATGTGGCCCAGAGCGTGGTGGGCAACTGGTCCGATTTCACCAAGAAAGTGGAAAAGGCTTTGGCCAAGGGCGGCCCGGCCTTCATAGCAGTATTGCAGCCCTGCCGGCTGGGCTGGGGCTATCCCCCGGAACTGACCGCCGAACTGGGACGGCTGGCGGTGGAGACCAACTTCTGGCCGCTGTACGAGGTGGAGGACGGAAAGTACAAGCTCAATTCCACTCCCAAGGAGAGAAAACCCATCTCCGAATGGCTTTTCCTGCAGGAACGATTCCGCCACCTGAAACGCCCGGAGAACCAGGCCATCATAGATGAGATCCAGAAGGACATTGATCTGCGCTGGGAGAACCTGGGCAAGAAGTGCAGCCTGTAACCTTAGGGTACAGGGATCAGATAACAGGGACTGACCTTGGGTTATGGGATCAGATATTAGGGATTGGATCACTGTAGGGGAGAGGCGCGCCTCGCCCGGGTCCCTCAACCAGAAGAAATTTTACGAGGTGAATTAAAGTGCCGGTGGAAAATTTAAACGTATTCGAGGACGATTTTTGGTCTATTAACGAGCTGTTGAACCAGCTCCTTAAGAACACCAATTCCCTGGCGGTGCTGCTGATCGACAAGGCCGGCCAGCTGATCACCACAGCCGGGGATATCAGCCAGCTGGACACCACCTCGTTCGCCTCTCTCTCGGCCGCCGATTTCGCAGCCACCAGCCAGCTGGCCATGCTGGTGGGAGAGAAGGAATTCTCCACCCTGTTCCATCAGGGGGAAAAACAGAACATCTACGTGGCCTCCATCGAATCCCGGGTGATGCTGGCGGTGATCTTCGACCAGCGCACCACCCTGGGCCTGGTACGGGTTCGCACCAAGCAGACCGTGGCCGAGCTGATCAAGATGTTCCAGGCCATCTTCGCCAAACTGGAGGAATCTCCCCAGCCCCCGCCGCTGTCGGGTTCAAATTTCGGCTCCGATTTCGCCTCCGAGGCCGAATCCGAGCTGGATAACCTTTTTAAGTAGCCGGGAGCGCCAAAAGTGTCTTTAATAAATTATTCATCGCGCGAGATCAACTGCAAGATCGTCTACTATGGGTGCGGCCTTTGCGGCAAGACCACCAATATCAAGCACATTTACACCAAGGTGGCGCCCGAGGCCAAAGGCAAGCTGATCTCCCTGGCCACCGAGCTGGACCGGACACTGTTCTTCGACTTCCTGCCCCTGGACCTGGGTTCTATCAAGGGCTTCAAGACCAGGTTCCATCTGTACACCGTACCGGGGCAGGTGTTCTACAATGCCAGCCGCAAGCTGATCCTGAGGGGCGTGGACGGTGTGGTGTTCGTGGCCGATTCCCAGGTGGAACGGCTGGAGGCCAACGTGGAATCCATGGCCAACCTCCAGGACAACATGGCGGAATACGGACTGAACATTCAGACCCTGCCCTTTCTGATCCAGTACAATAAAAGGGACCTGCCTAATATAGCTTCAGTAGAGGAGCTGAGGGGGCAGCTGAACAAGTATAACTCTCCGGAGATGGAGGCGGTGGCCCACCAGGGCTACGGGGTGTTCGAGACCCTAAAGTCGGTGGCCAAGATGGTGCTGAAGAACCTCAGCTGAGAACCATTTGCAGCAGAGACTCAGAGACACAGAGGAGTCAATATTTATTGCTCAAGTCATAAAGGTATTAAAGTGGTTATTTCTCTTTGCCTTCGTGTCACTTCGGCAAGCTCAGTGCCACGCTCTATGGTAGTAATGTTATTAGTTTAATATATAATTTATAACAAGACCATGTCCACCTACGATATCCTTTTGCTGGTATTCTACTGCCTGATGATGCTGGTGCTGTCGGTATACTCGTTCCATGCTTACCTGATGGTCTACCTGTACCGCAAGAACAAGGCGAACCGCCAGAAGGTCCGCTGCCAGCTTGACGAATGGCCCACGGTCACGGTGCAGCTTCCCATCTACAACGAGAAGTACGTGGTGGAGCGGCTGATAGACTCGGCGGCCGCCCTGGACTATCCCAAGGACAAGCTGGAGATCCAGGTGCTGGACGATTCCACCGACGAGACCAGGGAGCACGCCGGACAGCTGGCCGAAAAGTACCGCAAACAGGGGATCAACATCGTCCACCTGCACCGCACCGACCGCAGCGGCTTCAAGGCCGGGGCGCTTAAGGCCGGGCTGGCCGCGGCCAAGGGAGAGTTCCTGGCCATCTTCGACGCCGACTTCGTGCCTCCGGTTGATTTCCTCAAGAATATGATGCCCTATTTCTCCTCGCCCAAGATCGGCCTGGTGCAGGCCCGCTGGGGCCACATCAACGGCCAGGCCTCGCTGCTGACCAAGGGCCAGGCCATTGGGCTGGACGCCCATTTCGTGATCGAGCACGGGGCCCGCAATTCATCCGGCATCTTCATGAACTTCAACGGCACCGCCGGGGTCTGGCGGAAGGAGGCCATTCTCAACGCCGGCGACTGGCAGCAGGACACTTTGACCGAGGACATGGACCTTTCCTACCGGGCCCAGCTGGCCGGGTGGGAGTTCGTATACGTCAACGACATCGTCTGCCCGGCCGAGGTGCCGGAGGAGGTCCACGGCTACAAAGCCCAGCAGTACCGCTGGGCCAAGGGGGCCATCCAGACCGCCAAGAAACTTCTGCCCCGGATCTGGCGCGATCCCAAGCTTACCGGCCTGCGCAAGTGGGAGGCCACCGTCCATTTGACCAACCACATCGTCTTTCCGGTGATGCTGATGGTGACCCTGCTGTCCTTCCCCATGATGATCCTCAAGGTCTCCCAGGCCGCCTCCCGGGGATTCTTCATCGGGGCCACGGTCTTCACCCTTTGCGCCTTCAGCTATCCCATCTTCTACATCTACGCCCAAAAGGAGATCTACCCCGACTGGCGCCGCCGCATACTGTTCCTGCCCATCCTGATGGCCGGGGCCATCGGCCTGTCGGTGATCAACTCCAAGGCGGTGTTAAGCGCCCTGTGCAACCGCCAGAGCGCCTTCGCCCGCACCCCCAAGTACAACCTGACCCTGGGCAAGCCCAAGGGCTGGTCCGGCAAAAAATACAAGGCCAAGTTCGAACTGACGGTGGTGCTGGAACTGCTTTTGGTGGTCTACACCTCGGCGGCCTTGTGGTACGCCTTTGAGCACATGCAGCTGGCCTCGGTGCCTTTCTTATTGCTGTACTGGCTGGGTTTCTTGTTCGTGGGAAGTCTGTCGGTGGCGCATAGTTTTAGGAATTAGTCCTGGCCGGTGGGTGAGTAATTCGACAAGCTCATCACAAGTGCCCCGCCTGGCTTCGATGCATCGGGCATTTCGCAGCACAAGTATAGCGAAATGCCAGCCCCTCAGTCGACGGCGGGGTGTTTTGAAACCACCACGCAGATACAAACCCCTTTCCTGTTAAACCAGGTGAGGGGATTTTTGTTTTTTCTTAAGAAGGAGGGAGTGCTCAAGAAAGGCCTTGATTTTGCTGGGTTTTAGGTGTATTCTTAATATAGTCAGTATTCCAATCTGAAGGGATCTACAACCGTCCAATTCATCCGTTTAAAAAGCAATCCACAATTCCAATGCCAAACCACAAACATCACATTGAACATTCCCGGGTCCTCCACATCCTGCTGAACCGGTGCCAGGTGCTTAGCCTGGTGGGACGATACGACCGGGCCTTAAGCGATCTCAGCCGGGGGCTGTCATTGTCCGGGAAGATCCAGAATAAAAAGTACCAGGCGGATTATCACCTGGAGCTGAGCGACACTTATAATTCCCTAAGCAGATACGACGAGATGCTGAGCTCGGCCACCGAATCCCATTCGCTTTACCGGGAGCTGGGCGACAAAAAGGGCCAGGCCACCTGCCTGAACAACATCGGGCTGGCGCACGGCACCCAGGGGGACTATCCCAAGGCGCTGGATTATTTTTCCCAGGCCCTTAAGCTGGAGGAGGAGAACGGCAACCGTACAGGACAAGCACACAGCCTCAACAATCTGAGCTTTGTCCATTACCATCGGGGAGATTATCTTGTTGCTCTGGAATGCTATGAAAAAGCCCTGCAGATTGAGGAGGAGTTCGGCGACCGGCAGGGCCAGGCCACCAGCCTCAACAACATCGGGCTAATCCACGGCAACCTGGGAGATTATTCCAAGACGCTGGAATATTTGGTCAAGGCCCTGCAGATAGAGGAGGAGATCGGCGACCGGCACTGCCAGGCTCCCAGCCTCAACAACATCGGAACGGTTTATTACCGCAGCGGCGATTATCTTAAAGCCCTGGAGTACTTCGGCCGGTCGGTAAGGATATGGGAGGAGATCGGCAACCGGGCGGGCGCTGCTCCCAGCCTTAACAATATGGGCAGCGTGGCCAGTATCTTGGATGATCATCCCAAGGCCCATGACTATTATGCCAAGGCCCTGAAGATAGAGGAAGAGACAGGCGACCGGCAGGGCCAGGCCCTAAGCCTGAACAATATCGCCAATGTCTACCTGAAACAGGGAAAATATGAAGAAGCCAGGGCCTGCCTGGTCAGGAGTGAAAAGATCGCCGTAGAGGTGGGGGCCAAGTTCGTCCTGCGCCAGGTCTGTCTTTTTTACGGCGAATTGGAACTGGCCCTAAAAAATCCCTCCCTGGCCCTGGAATATGCGGAGAGGTCGCTTGAGCTGGCCGGACAGTTGAACTCAAAGGCCGGCCGGGCGGAGGCTTTGCTGCTGCAGGCCCGGATAGAGGGATCGGCCGAAAAATTCCGGGAAGCCATTGCCGTCTTTGAAGCGATCAAGCAGCCGCTGGATACAGCCAAGGCCCGCTATTACTACGGTATGGTGATGGGGCTGTTCGATGAGATAAAAGCGGCCCGGGATATTTTCGTAAGGCTGGGGCTTAAGAAATGGGTTGACAGGATTGACGGGGCTGTTGTTACCAGATAAAAAGTAAATAGTTATATAACTTACTCAGTACCCTTTATCCACAGATTAACGCAGACGCTGTCGTAAGCGTTAGCCGAACGATGATAACGATTCTATTTGTTCCTAAAAATATTAGCTTTAATATAAAAAATCTGCGAAGATCTGTGAAATCTGCGGATAGTTTTTTGAATATGTGCCTGAGCTACTTGGATAGACATTTAGAAGCATTTATTACCAGGTAGAAACCGATCAGCACCATATAACTTTAGGAGGAACCAAAATGTGGACTGCGATCATCGGCCAAAATGCGGGGGCGGTCTGGAAAGTGCTTAGCGCCAAAGGGGACCAGAGCCTCAGCTCCCTTAAAAAGCTGGCCAAGCTGGATGACAAACAGCTTTACCTGTCCCTGGGCTGGCTGGCCCGGGAGGGCAAGGTCAAATTCACACCGAACAAGGCGCAGACTTTGGTGGGATTGAAATAGGGGACATTTGCCACAGAGACACCCTTCTAAACACTCAGGGTAAACTCCGGCACAGAGGGTTTTATACATCCGGGTACGACACCCCGTAAGGACACGGCATTCCGTGTCCTTACCTTGGGGTTGGATCAAACCGTCCAGCGGTATCCGCAGGACGGTTTCTTTTATCTGACCTCACCCCTGCCCCTCTCCTAAAGCATTAGGAGAGGGAAGACGTAAGGCAGGGTGAGGTCAAAAAAACAATTGAGCCTTGCCCCAAAATAAGGTATAATCTAACCCATGAGCAAAACCCTTAAATCCATAGCCGGGATGTCCTTGGGCACCCTGTTCTCCCGCCTGACCGGGTTCGTCAAACTGGCCCTGATGAGTGCGGTGCTGGGCTTTACCCCGCTAGCTGACGCCTACAACCTGGCCCACGTATTGCCCACCATGGTCTACGAACTGATCCTGGGCGGGATCCTGTCGGCGGTGTTCATTCCGGTGATAGTGGAGCAGCTTTCGGAGCACGAGCCCAAGCTGGCCTGGATCAACATCAGCCAGGTGATCAACGCCGGACTGGTGGTGATGGCCGCCACCACATTGGTCTGCTTTGCCGCCTCGCCTTTCCTGGTCTACATCCAGACCCTTAAGGCCCAGACCGCCACCCGGGAGCAGGTTCTGTTCTTCTTCTGGTTCTTCATCCCCCAGATATTTTTTTACGGGTTTTCGGCCATCGGCGGGGGGGTGCTTAACGTCCGGGGTAAGTTCGCGGCGGTGGCCTACGCCCCGGTGGCCAACAACCTGGTGGTCATTGCCACACTGTTCGCCTACAAACTTTTACCCTGGTTCGGCCCGACCGGGCTGGCCGTTGGCACCACCTTCGGAGTGCTGGCCCAGGTGCTTCTTCTTCTTCCTGGCCTTAAAAGCAGCGGCTTTAAATACCATTTTACCGTGAGCTTCAGGCACCCGGCGGTGGTCAAGACCTTAAAACTTTCCCTGCCGGTGATACTTTATGTGGCCTTCAACCAGCTGAACCTGACCGTCCAGAACAACCTGGCCATCGGCATCCAGGGCGGGGTCTCGGCCCTGCAGTATGCTTTTGCCTTTTACATCCTGCCCCACGGCCTGCTGGCGGTGTCCATCGGGACAGTGCTGCTGCCGGGCCTGTCCCACCTGGCGGTGAAAAAGGAATGGGAAAGTTTCGCCGGAGCCGTCCGCAAGGGCATCAGCTGGAGCGCCATCTGCATCATCCCGTCCATGGCGGTGCTGATCACCTGCAGCTTTCCCATCGTCCAGTCGCTGATGCAGCACGGGCGCTTCCACGCCGCCGACAGTTTTATGCTGGCCCGGGTGCTGTCCCTGTATTCACTGGGGCTGTTCTCCTTTACTTTATACCTTTTCCTGAACCGGGTCTTTTATTCCCTGCAGGATACGAAAACCCCGATGGTCCTCAACCTCATCGGCAATGCCTTCAACTCGGGCTTTAACCTGCTGGTGATCGGGACGCTGGGGGTGAACGGGCTGGCCCTGGGGCACGCCGCGGCCTATACCTTGATCGCGCTTTTAAGCCTGGGGCTGATACGAACCAGGGTCCGGGAGATCAAACTGAGTTTGCTGCTGCCGGTGTTCCTCAAGACTGCGGCGGCCTCGGTTCTGGTAGGCCTGCTGGGCTGGGGCCTGAGCCTGGCTTGGCAGCAATGGGTGGACGGAGGGCATTTGGGACCAAAGATATTCTACCTGGCAGCCATGATGCTGGCGCTGGGCGCGGCCTATCTGGGTCTGGCCCGGCTGTTCCGGATAGCCGAGCTGATGGAGATGTTCAGGATGCTGCGTCCGGCCGGGACCAACCAAGGCAAAACAAATTTATAAGGAAACCAGGAAAACAGGAAAATATTTTATGCATAGGATGTCATGGAATCCCCGAGCTAATTAATCATTCCTGTAATTCCTGGGTTCCTTATAGAAGATATCTATGAAACAAAAAGAAGACCTGAGATCACAGGTCAAAGAACTGATAACCTCCCGGAAGCTGATCCGCTCCGGGGACCACGTGCTGGCGGCCTTTTCCGGCGGCCCGGATTCCCTGTGCCTGCTCCATGTATTGAACGAGTTGTCCGGAGAACTGGGGTTCAAGCTGACCGCCTGCCACATCAACCACCACCTGCGGGGAAAAGCTTCGCAAGCCGATGCCGCCTGGGCCCTGGACCTGGCCCGCAAGTGGGGCATTAAGCTGGTCACAAAAAATGTTGATGTCACGGCACATTCCAGGAAGCACAAGCTCTCTCTGGAGACCTCGGCCCGGGAATTGAGGCGGGCAAAGCTGCTGGAAACAGCTCGGACCCGCAAATGCAACCGGATCGCCACCGGCCACAACCTGGACGACCAGGCCGAGACCGTGCTGATGCACCTGATCCGTGGCTCGGGCTTGAATGGCCTGGCCGGGATACCCTTGATCAACGGTCCGTTCATCAGGCCTCTTTTGGGCTGCAGCCGGGAGAGGATAGAAGCCTACCTTAAACAGCATAAACTGGCCGGGCGCAGGGATGCTTCCAATCTATCACGAAAATTCTTCCGCAACAGGGTCCGCCACGAACTGATGCCTTTGCTGGAAACATATAATCCCCAAGTAAAGAAGGCATTGTCACAACTGGCGGGTAACGTGGAGCACGATCTGGAGATCATAAACGAACAGGTTGAAAAGGCTTTTTGCTCGTGCACAAAATGCGATAAATCCAAAATAGCTATTGATTTATCGAAATTTAAGTTATATAATAAAGGGTTACAGCATAATATATTACGACGCTGCTCGGAGATGATTTTGGACCGGGGGGCGGTGCCGGATGTGTTGCATGTCTCCGGCGCCATAAAGCTGATCCGCGATGGGAGAACAGGGGCCTGTATTAATTTGACCGGCGATGTCTGGTTGGAGAAAACATACGACCAAGCGGTGCTGACTAACAAAAAAACAAAGGCAGAAAACGAAAAACATAAGCCGGCGCTTAAAACCCTATCGCTGGCGATACCGGGAACCACCGGGGCCGGGGAATATTCCATTAAAGCCCGGCTGGCCGAAAAGCGGGATTTCACGGATATCTCCAAATGCCGGCCGGAGCTGGCTTACTTCGACGCCGCAATAATGGACGGCAGTCCTCTGCAGATCACGGGCAAAAAGGACGGCGACCGGATGATCCCCTTCGGACAAAAGTCGGAAAAGAAGATCAAGGAAATTTTCATAGAAAACAAGATACCGCAGGGGCAAAGGTCCGGCTGGCCGCTGGTCCGCAAGGGCAATAGAACGGTCTGGCTCTGCGGGATCAAACGCTCCGACGCATTTCCGGTCACTGCAAAAACCAAAAAGGTGTTATGCCTGGAATTCGCAAAGAACTGAAGACCAACAGGGTGCTGATCTCCAAGGCCCGGATCCAGGCCAAAGTGAAACAGCTGGCCCGGAAGATCTCATCAGACTATAAGGGTAAGGACCCGATCCTGGTGGGCGTGCTTCGGGGATCGTTCATTTTCATGGCCGACCTGCTGCGGGAGATCTCGATCCCGGTGGAGGTGGATTTCATAGCGGTGGCCAGCTACAACGGGGGCACCAAGAGCTCCGGCGTGGTGCGGCTCAACCAGGACCTGTCCACCAACATCCAGGGCCGGCATGTGATACTGGTGGAGGACATCGTGGACAGCGGGCTGACCCTGTCCTATCTTTTGAATAACTTAAAGACCCGGCGCCCCGCTTCCCTGGAGGTCTGCACTTTACTGGACAAGAAGGACCGGAGGCGGGCCCAGGTGCCGGTGAAATACAAGGGCTTTAACATCCCCGATAAATTTGTGGTGGGTTACGGGCTGGATCACAAACAGCTCTACCGAAACCTGCCGCATGTAAGCTGGATTGAGGAGGAATAATGGCGGAAGGAAATAAGGGCGGCAAGGGACTGAAAAGGCTGGCCGGCCCCAAGGGTTTTAACGAAGGGTTCAGGTCGGTGCTGATCTGGGTGATACTGGTGATGCTGGCCATATCGCTGTACAATCTTTTCTCCAAGCCCAGGGACCGGCAGATGGACATCATCTACAGCCAGTTCCGGGAGGAGCTAAACGCCGGGAACATCAGCCAGGTGATCTTCACCGGGCGGGAGGTCAAGGGAAACTTCAAGTCGCCCAAGATGGAGGTCAAGGCCGGGGTCAGGCTGGAATACCCCAAGTTCAAGACCTTTCTGCCGATAGAGGACCCGAACCTGATCGCCGAACTGGAGGCTAGGGGGGTCAGGATCAAGGCCCTGTCCACCGAGCCCAGCGGACTGGTCTCGTTCCTGATGAACTACGGGTTCCTGATAGTGCTGGGGGTGCTGTGGTTCCTGTTCATGCGCCAGATGCAGGGCGGACAGAAGGGCGTCTTTAATTTCGGCAAGAGCAAGGCCCGGTTGTCACAGGACAAGGTCAAGGTCACTTTCAGCGACGTGGCCGGGGCCGACGAGGCCAAGACTGATTTAAGAGAGATCATAGATTTCTTAAAGGAACCGAAAAAATTCACCAAGCTGGGCGGCAAGATCCCCAAGGGGGCCCTGCTGTTGGGATCGCCGGGCACGGGCAAGACCCTGCTGGCCCGGGCGGTGGCCGGTGAGGCCGGGGTGCCGTTCTTCTCCATCTCCGGTTCCGATTTCGTGGAGATGTTTGTGGGAGTCGGTGCGGCCCGGGTGCGGGACCTGTTTGAGCAGGGCAAGCGCAGCGCCCCCTGCATCATCTTCATCGACGAGATAGACGCGGTGGGCCGCCACCGGGGCGCCGGGATGGGCGGGGGCCACGACGAGCGGGAGCAGACCCTGAACGCCCTGCTGGTGGAGATGGACGGCTTTGCCGGCAACGAGGGGGTGATCATCCTGGCGGCCACCAACCGCCCCGATGTGCTGGATCCGGCCCTGATGCGCCCGGGACGCTTTGACCGGGTGATAGTGGTGGACCGGCCGGACGTGGTGGGCCGGGAGGGGATACTAAAGGTCCACACCAAGAACAAACCGCTGGCTCCGGACGTGGACCTGAAGATACTGGCCCGGGGCACCCCGGGATTCTCCGGGGCCGACATCGCCAACATGGTCAACGAGGCGGCCCTGCTGGCGGCGCGCAAGAACCACGACAAGGTCTACATGCAGGACATGGAGGAGGCCAAGGATAAGGTGCTGATGGGGGCCGAGCGCAAGAGCATGGTGATCACCGACGACGAGAAGAAGATGACCGCCTACCACGAGGCCGGGCACACCCTGGTCAGCCGGCTGACCAAGGACACCGACCCCATCCACAAGGTGACCATCATCCCCCGGGGACGGGCCATGGGGGTCACCGTCTCCCTGCCCACAGACGAAAAGCACAACTACTCCCGGACCTGGTGCCTAAACCGGATGGCCATCATGCTGGGCGGCCGGGCGGCCGAGATGCTTATATTCAAGGACCTCTCCACCGGATCGGGCAACGACATCGAGCAGGCCACCCAGCTCTCCCGCAAGATGGTCTGCGAATGGGGTATGAGCTCCAAGCTGGGCCCGGTGACCTTCGGCAAGAAGGACGAGGAGATCTTTTTGGGCCGGGATTTCGGCCACATCAAGAATTATTCCGAGCACACATCCGAACTGATAGACTCCGAGATCCGGACCCTGGTGGACGGCGCCAACCAAAAGGCCTCCAAACTTCTCAAGGACAACCGGAACATCCTGGAGAACCTGGCCGCCGCCCTGCTGGAGCGGGAATGCCTGGACGGAGAGCAGGTGGAGCTGATCATCAAAGGCCAGACCCTGCCGGCCCGGGAAGCAAAGACCAACGACAAGAACGGGGAAGATAAGAAGCAGAATGCCAAAACCCAAAGTTAAGATAAAGGGCCCCGACGGGCCGAAGATGGAGCAGGCGGTCAGGGACCTGCTGCTGGCCATCGGCGAGGATCCCCGGCGGGAGGGCCTGCTGGACACGCCCTGCCGGGTGGCCCGGATGTACGAGGAGGTCCTTTCGGGCATGTCGGCCGATCCCATCGACGAACTCAAGGTCTACACCGCCAAGAACGAGGACGAGATGATCCTGGTCAAGGACATCACCTTCCATTCGCTCTGCGAGCACCACCTGCTGCCGTTCTTCGGCCGGGTCCACATCGCCTACATCCCGCGCAACAACAAGATCACCGGGTTCTCCAGTCTGGTGAAGGTGGTGGAGGTAATGTCCAAGAGGCTGCAGCTGCAGGAGCGGCTGGCTGCGGACATCGCCGATCTTTTAATGAAGAAACTGAAACCGTTGGGCGTATTAGTGGTAGTAGAAGCGGAGCACCTGTGCCTGACCATGCGGGGTGTGAAAAAGCCGGGGTCATCCGTGGTCACCTCGGCCATCCGGGGCGGGATGAAGCGGGAGTCGACCAGGCTGGAAGCGCTGTCGCTGATAAAGGGGCGTTCCTGAGTTCCATTTAGGCTTTTAAACTTAGCCACAAAAAGCACAGAAATCACAGAATACTATTCAAATGGTCGCGATTGAAAATTACATTATCCCATAGTGTTTGCCGGATGGCAGATATTATATGGGAATTAATAAAATTGGAGAACCATGCACAAAAAAATATTTATCAGCCTAATGACAACGATCGTGTGCTGCCTGGCGGCGGCAACAGTTTCAGCCCAGGGATGGGTACTGCAGACGAATCCTCTTGAATCTGATACATTATCAATATTGGGGAAGGTGCAATTCGTAAGCTCCACTGAAGGCTGGATATCCGAAGGCCACGGGAGATTGCTTCACACCACAGATGCAGGTGCCAACTGGTCGGTCGTGACCCCTTTTCCCAATGATACAGTTGCTTCCATGTCCGACCCGTCCTTTACCATGTCGTGGGCTGGTCAAAAACACGGCTGGAAAATGAACTGGATGGGAACAAGCTTTAGCGATGCCCATGGCGCTGTGATCCATAAAACTTCCGATGGAGGCGAAAACTGGGATAAGGTGGTTCTTTCAACCGAGGCGGGTGCGATGGGCCTGCAGGTGCAGTTTGTGGACACCAGCAACGGCTGGGCCACCGTTTATTATTCCGCCGATGACAGCAGTCGCACCTTTCGAAGCACCGACGGCGGAAACAGCTGGAACCCGATAGAAACGGCGGGCATTTTCCACTTTTTAGATGCAAATAACGGCTGGGCGTTTGGGGCCTACAGCATTTACCATTACACAGCGCGCACCACCGACGGAGGAATGGACTGGTCGTTCCAATATGTGGACTCCATCCCGGGGGCTTTCAATGCCATCCAGTTCACCGACCTTAACAACGGCTGGGTGGTCGGCGACAGCGGCAAGATAATCAAAACAACCGACGGAGGCAGCAATTGGGCGCAGGTTACCAATACCGTCATCCATCCCGCCTCAAAAAGCAAGTGCCTTTACTTTTTGAATGCGGATACCGGCTGGATAGGGACAAACGACGGTATTCCAAACGAAAACCCTGACAGGATCATCCTCTACACTAACAATGGCGGTTCAAGCTGGACTAAGCAATACCTGCCAATGGCTGGAGCTGTGTTCAGCATACATTTTTGGGATGCCAGCAACGGATGGTATGCCGGAGAGTACGGCGACAGCCTTAGTTATATCGGCATCATCGGTCATACCACAACCGGCGGAACCGGAGTGGATGGGCAGCCGGGCAGCGATATGCTTAAAGTTGAAAGTTTAAAGGTGAAAGTTGCCGGGAATATCATAAAATACCAAGTCCCCACAGCGGGATGTGTAAGTTTGAAGATCTACAACCTGCTGGGTCAGGAAGTGTGTTCTTTGGCCAGTGAAGCCAAGAATGCCGGAAGTTACGAGGTCAAATGGAACGGGAATGATGCTGAAAACCGCAAGGTTTCCAGCGGGGTATACATTGTACAATTGCAGGCGGGCAGCCAAACGGCCTCGGCTAAAATGCTGGTAGTGAGATAGCGCTTGGCAAACCAGAGATAAGAGTTATCCCAATATTTACCACAAAAAACCTGCCCTGAGCCGGGTCGAATGGTCACAAAATTCACAAATCAATTTATCAAATGGGTGCGATTATCATTTCTGGTTTCTCATTTATTCAGGATTTTTTGAGCCCGTTGTGCATTTTGTGGTTAAATAATCCCAAGAGTGAACAATGATCTGGCAGTGCGGTAAATACAAGCTCGATACCAGTTACAAGATACTGGTAATGGGCATCCTCAACGTTACGCCAGATTCCTTCTCCGACGGCGGCAGATACCTTGATCCCAAGACCGCGGTGGAGCAGGGTCTGCGGATGGCCGAAGAGGGCGCCGACATCATAGACATTGGCGGGGAGTCCACCCGGCCGGGGGCCCAAAAGATCTCTTTGGACGAGGAACTGCAGAGGGTACTGACGGTCATAGAACAACTGGCGTCAAAACTAAAACTGCCGGTCTCGATAGACACCTACAAGTCACAAGTGGCCAAAGCGGCGCTGGAGGCCGGGGCCTCCATAGTCAACGACATCTCCGGACTCAACTTCGATCCCGAAATGGCCCGCACAGTCTCCGCGTACAAAGCAGGCCTGGTGCTGATGCACATCAAAGGCACGCCGGAGAACATGCAGACAGATCCAAAGTATGATGATCTTCTGGATGAGGTGGGTTCATACCTGAAATCCTCGATAAAGATGGCGGCGGAAGCCGGGATCAAGCATGAGACAATGGCCATAGACCCGGGGATCGGCTTCGGCAAGACAGTGGAACACAATCTGAGCTTGATCAAGAACCTGGAATATTTCAAGAGATTCAATTGTCCGATAGTAGCGGGCGTTTCCCGAAAATCATTCATCGGCAAACTGAACAATGACATTCCGGCCGATCAGCGCCTGCCGGGAAGCCTGGCGGCCGCCCTGCTGGCCGTTCAGAACGGGGCTTCGGTCATCCGCTGCCACGACGTTAGGGAAACGGTCCAGGTTTTGACAGTCTATCGGGCCATCAAGACGGAGAACCTTTCACCACAAAGACACTAAGATACCAAGCCTAATTAAATAAATAAGAAATGGGAAATGGTGTTTTGTGCCTCGGTGTCACTTCGATACACTCAGTGCACCGCTTGGTGGCTATAAATAATTCCAAAAGCATATGATCGAAAGATTCAATTTCACCTATCATTTGCCGGGAGCCCTGTCATTCCTGACGGTGCGGCCCCTGGACATCCTGGATATTCTGCTGGTGTCCTACATCATCTTCCGGATCTTTCACCTGATGAAGGGCACCCGGGCCATCCAGATGCTTTTCGGGGTGCTGGTGCTGGTGGTGATCGGGATAGTGGCCCAGCTTTACAGTCTGCCCGGCACCGGCTGGTTCATGGACTCATTGAAGTCCCTGTGGGTGGTGGCTTTTGTTATATTATTCCAACCCGAGATCCGCAACGCCCTGACCCAGCTGGGGCGCAACCGCTTTCTGGGGATCTTTCTCAAGGGCGAGGCCAAGGCCATCGACGAAGTGGCCCGTGCCTGCAAAACCCTTTCCCAGCGGGGATTCGGGGCCATCATCGTCTTCGAGAAGAACGACGGGCTTAAGAATTTCAGCGACACCGGCACCGAGATCGGGGCCAAGGTCTCCGAACCCCTGCTGATGTCACTGTTCGTTCCCGGGGGGCCCCTGCACGACGGCGCAGTGATCATCCGGGGCGACATGATCATATCGGCCGGCTGCACCCTGCCGGTATCGCAGGATCCGGAGATAACCGCCAGCTACGGGATGCGGCACCGGGCGGCCCATGGCCTGACCCTGGAGACCGATGCGGTGGCGGTGGTGGTGTCGGAGGAGAACCAGGCCATCTCGCTGTGCCGCTACGGGCGTCTGGCAAAACTGGCCGATTCTGCCGAGCTCAAAAAGGCGCTGACACGGGCCCTGCATGCCAAAGTGGAGGCCGGGCCGGAACAAACGGCCCAGAGCTATCAGGGCACGTAAAACAAAAATATATTTGTTGTTTTAACTATTTTTCTTGACTTTCGCAGCTTTTTTGCTATACTTACTTTGCCATGCAAAGCAAGAAAATATATTTAGTGCATGCTTGCTTATTGGGCATAATAAAGCCTTTGTCCGCAGTTGAAAAATTACGGGCAGGGGCTTTTTGCGTGCATGCTCGGCGATGACTTGGCAGTTGTCAAAACTAATTAAAGGCAAAGCAAAATAAACAGTAACGTACATCCGTCATGAATAAAAAACCATATGTTTGGTCTTTATAAAAAAGTAACCGCCTGAGTATATTTTATGAAAATAATCAGTAATGATTTACCGCAAACAGCTAAAATTATTGTTAAAAAGTAGAAGGAAACAAGCCTATGAAACGTTATATATTGTTATGTCTCCTCATAGTGATCAGTGCCAGCGTTGGTTTTTCGCAAGCTACTCGCAAACAGTTTGCTTATGAGCAACGCGAGGGCGACACTCGGCCCAAGCCCAACCTGACCCCAACCTCACCTTCCCTGGTGGGAAAGGGGGAATTAAAGGTGGTTAGGTCAAAGACACCTGGCTGGCAGCCCAACGGCATTTGCATTTGCGACACCGCATGGGGGGCGGCCCCGTCGCTGATAGTTAGCGATGGCAAACACGGGGCGATAGTGTGTTGGACAGAAGTTCTGCGGGGCTATCCGCCGGATACCACCCATAAGACGGAAGATATCTACGCCCAGCGGGTGGACAGCGGGGGCAATGAAATATGGCCGCACCAGGGCGTGCCGGTGTGTAGTCTTATCAATGCATACTCATATTATCCGGCCATGATATCTGATGGCCAAGGCGGGGCGATCATTGCCTGGGAAGATTCTCGCGGCGGCCTAGGCTATACCCGGGTGTTTGCCCAAAGATTGGACAGCTTGGGAAACCGGCTGTGGCCGGAAAACGGGGTGCTGGTGTGCAACCAGATGAGCGGGTATGTGGATCTGTGCAGTGACGGGCACGGCGGAGCGATCATTATTTATGCTGATGGAAGAAATGAAGCTATCACCAGCGATGACATTTACGCCCAGCGGATAGACAGCGCGGGCAATGCGGTTTGGCAAATAGACGGCGTGCCGGTTTGTACTGCGGACAGTATACAGTTTTGGTCGGCGATTGTAAATGACAATAATAGCGGTGCCATAGTAACATGGCAAGATTACCGTAGTGGAAACTATGATATATTTGCTCAACTGGTTGACTCTATTGGCAATATGAAATGGGTTATAAATGGTGTGGCCGTGCACTTGCCCACTAGTCAACATGAGCGCTATCCTAAAATTGTTCAGAATAGCAAGGGTGGCGCAATAGTGAGTTGGATTGATTATGGGAATGGGAAAACATATACTCAATCAGTTGATAGTAATGGAATAAGAAACTGGAATAATAGTGGTGTAAATACTTTAGGAACTTATGGCGATTTAAATGCAATTATTTTTGGGGGGGGGGTATCGAACTCATATGCAGCACAGCGTGTTGATAGTGGGGGCAACGTGAAATGGGGCGGCGGTATATTACTGCACAAAGATACTACAGGTGGCCAATGTAGTGCAACCGGAGATGGCAGTGAAGGCATTATAATTATTTGGGACGATTACCACAGCAGTATTAACTACGCCAACCAATATGTCCAAAAAGTAGATTCAGGTGGTAATATTAAGTGGCCCGATACTGGTGTAGCGATATGTACTTTACAAATGGCATACGAAACCTATCCCCAAATAACCAGCGATGGTTTAGGTGGCGCTTTATGCACTTGGTTTGGTAATCCTTTACATGGTGCCAACCGTATATATGCCCAAAGAATTTATGATGACGGGACACCCGGAGGGGTGACGGGAGAACCAGTTGTAGGCACACAATGCATAGTCCACTCTCTTAAATTATGGCCTAATCCATTCGTTGCAGCCATAACCTTAAACTATTCTTTGCCGCAAAAAACGAGAGTAAACATGAGGGTGTATAACGTGACCGGGCAATTAGTTCGGGATTTAATAGAAGAGGAGGAGAAGTATGGGGGGAACTATAAAACCATCTGGGACGGCAGGAACAACCAGGGACAAAACTTGCCCAGCGGGCTGTATTTTGCTTGCTTGAGCGTCAACGGAAAAACCGAAACAAAAAAACTAGTAAAAATCAAATAAGGAAGCACGATCATGAAACTGATATTGTTGGCCGTATTGCTGGCTCTTGCGGCGACCACATGTGCGTATGCCCAAGCTGATTATTTTACCCTCAGCCCCTGGGGAATAGGCCTGGATCGGGATACAATCATCATTAAAAGCAACTGGGCCTTAGAGCTGCAAAAATTACAGGATTTGGGCGCCAACGAGATCGAGGGCTGCCTGCCGGCAGGCGAAAGCATCTGGATGAACAATTTATGCAACCCTTCAGTTGTAACCGGGCGGCCGGTGCGAATGTCCACCGGTTCCGAACCGGGTTTTGCCATACCATATTGGAGACAATTATGGAATTGGGGCACGAACGGCTTAGACACTAATTATATGACAGTAACCCAACAACATCTGCAAAGTTTGGCTACCACTTGGTGCCAGAATCCCGGCTGGGTCAGCCATTTTATTGGCCAGGAATGGGACTGGTATCATACCTGGAACGACACCAATTGGAACAGAGTATATACAGCTCTGGATTATGCCACCCGATATTGGGAATATTTAGCTGACAGCTTGAGCCTACCGGCTGACTATAAAGACCGTTTGGTTTATGCTATGCACGCAGGGTTGATGAATTCCACAGGCACCTGCTGGAATGATTTCGCCGCCAGGCTTCCAAGGCTAGGCGTGGCCGAAATTGAGGTCTATGGTTTTTTTGACACCGGTTGGGATCCGAATTATGGAATGCCCACTAAATATAATGTCAATGACGACAGCTTTACGCAATATCAGAAAGGCATGCAACAGATGGTTGACTGGGCCGACAGCTGTTTTTATTACTATGAAAACCCGCAAACCAAAGCGTCTGATCGCAAGACAATATGGAAATGCTTATCACGCGCGGGCAAACAGGAAAACCTGGTAAAAATGCCCGACGGTACCTATGTATTAAAAACATCGTACAGATGGACCAACCGGGAAGAGATCAGGGCATCGGCTTGGCTGGCATTATCCCGGGGCGCCAAGGGGCTTAAGCATTTTAATTATTTCAGCTATCCGTCAAGTTATACACCTATTCCCGGTGGTTGGCCGGAAAAACAGACCGGCATTGTGGACGAAAACCGGATACCGAGAGATTCTATATATCATTTATTACATCCCGAATCACCCGCAATCTACGACTGGGTCAAAGAACTATACACCGAAGTAGGTAAAATTGGCCCCATCCTTTCCCGATTGCAATGCAACTATGCCTTTGGGGTAAACCATTTGCCCGGTGAAACATTTGTAAATAAAACCGCCTGTTATATTCGCAGCGTTACCGCCTTAAAACCAGAATATAACCAAAGAGATTATTTTGAGGTGGGGACTTTTAAGGATTACAGCTTAGACCATTACGGAGATGAGTACTTTATTCTTATTAACCGCTACTGTATGCCCCAGGAAACATTAGCAGTAAATGTAAAAATCAATTATACGCCGTTGACCGCCGGGATTGGCTTTTTTGTGGCAGATGAGTTGACCGGTCAGGCGGTCAGCCCCATGCTCCCCAGGGCGGTTGACACCAGTTTTACCATTACCTTGCTTCCCGGCGGGGGCAGATTGCTAAAAATTATTCCTTTTGCCTCAACACCCAAATTACAGGCCGGTGCGATTAATACCAACTTCAGGTTTACAACTCTTTCACCAAACATTTCTTCAACGCTTTCCAACGATTCCATACAAATAACCCAAAAGTATTGGGTAAAAGTTGAACCGGAAACAATGGCAGCTTCTCCGGATTATATCGGTTATTATTGGGCAAGCAACGTTTCAGATTGGCTGACTTACTCAAATTCTTCCATTCAATACCTTTACAATTCCGCGCAGAACAAAGCCAATATTTTCGAGCTGCAATACAAAATAGATGGCGGAAAAATTTTAACTCCCAAATTCAGCGGCCAGATATACTTTAACGATGATAAGCCTGCCGTAGGCTCTATAACAATCAATAACGGCGACCAATTTACCAATGATACTTTAGTCAACGTCAAAATATCCGGCAGCGATGCCTTCCCCGGTTTGTCTCAAATGCGCTTTGCCGAAGCTCCGTTCGGTAACGATTTCGGTTATGCCAATATGGTTAAAAACGGCACATTTGAAGATACGACTAATTGGGTGCTGGACAATACCGAATATTATGACGGCTTCTTGCATTTAAAAGGCGTGCATACCGGCCCTGGCCCGGCCCAAATTGGGGCTTCGGCTAAACAGATAATACCCGGCTCTGAAATAAACCAACACCGCAATAAATTATTGCGCTATACCGACGACATTTATGCCCATGATGTGATATCTTCCTATAAAGTGGTGGAGGTATTTTATGCCGATGCAGTTTACCCAAATTCTGTAAGACTGCTTGAAAAGTCCATTGCTTCCGATCCTGAAGTAATTTGGAAAACAAAAAGTGACACCTTCACCTTGAAGGTTGACACCACCAGAGCCATTGACCGGATGGAAATAAGCTATAATATTTACGGAATTGAAGTTCCTCCCCCGCCGCCGGACGATGATCCGTTATTTAACACAATTGTGGTGGATAATATCCGGTTGGAACGGGTGGAATTACGAGGCGACACTCCGCCACCGCCGCCGCCACCACCTGATGAATATGTAAAACCATATATTTACGATGGTTGGGTTTTGGCAGACACGAGTAAATCTTACAACCATACACTTTCTGTGGGCGATGGCGTAAAAAAGGTTTACTTGCAATTGAATGATCTACCCGGCAACATAAGCGCAGAACCCGGCTGGTACGATGACATCATTTTGGACATGACCCTGCCCAATTCAAACATTACCTTGCCGTTGACTGCCAGCTATATCAATGGGACGGTCAATTCGTATGGTTTCTCTTCGGATCTAAACTTTGAAAGTTGGGTATTGGATTACAAACCCTATTCCTACGGCGATTGGCAGGAATTGACCCGAAGTGGCGTGAATCAAATAGACTTTAACCCCGGCGATTTGCTTTATACCTGGAATACCGGCACTCTGCATGAGGGCACCTATCTATTGCGGCTTACAACATACGACAAGGCCGGCAACGTAAAGGCCGATACCCATTTTGTGTACGTTGTGCTCGAACCGGCCTTGCCCATTTCAGCCGTTACCGCAGAGTTTGCCACCTTCAATAGCCTGCCGGTTGATGCCACCTGCGACAATATTGGCAACATCTACGTCACCGACACCCAGGCCGACAAGATATGGAAGTTCTCACCGGAGGGCGATTCCCTGCTGTGTTTTGGCTATTCATACACCGGCCAGGATACCTTGGGTCTGAACCACCCCAAAGGCATAGCGGTTGATGATTCCGGCAATATCTGGATCACAGACTGCTACCAATCCAAAGTTAAAAAGTACGACAGCCAGGGTAGCTATTTAGGCTTCATCGGCAAGCACGGCAACCAGCAAGGGGAGTTCAACCAGCCCACCGGTATTACGATCAGCGGAAATGAAATCTACGTAGCTGACCACTTGAATGGCAGGGTGCAGGTGTTTAACAAAACCGGAGCATTTACTAGGCAATTCGGAAACAATTGCTTAAATCAACCGGCCGGGATAGCCATCCGCAATAACGAGGCGGAAAAACTGGTATATGTTTGTGATTCCCAAAATGACCGGATCGCCATATTTGACGCTGCCGGGAACTTGGTAAATTCGTTAGACAGCCTGGGCCTGGACAAGCCTTGGGACATCTGCTTTGACAACAATAACAACCTGTACATTGCCGATGTCTACAACAACCGGGTGATAGAGCTTGACCCCTGGCACAACAAGCTTTTGACCTTTGGCATCCAGGGCCAGGAAGCGGGAGAATTCAAACTGCCGCAAGGTTTGGCGGTAAGCCCGGACGGCAAATATCTCTACTTGGCCGATACCCACAACGACCGGTTGCAGAGGTTCAAGATGTTTTTCGATATGGGGGCATTGGGCGGACCGCAAACATCCGGCAAGCGGCAAATAACAAATACTGCGCCCACTGTATTCGGCTTAAGCCAATGCTATCCCAATCCCTGCAAACAAAAGACCAGCATCAACTACCAGATTCCCAAGGCTGGTAATGTCAGTCTTAAAGTTTACAATACTTTGGGACAAGTGGTAAAAATACTGGTTAACGAAAACCAGCAGCCCGGTTACTACTCAATCAATTGGGATGGCAGGGATGAAAACAAGCGGCAAGCGGCCGCGGGGGTTTACTTCTATCGTTTGGCATCAGGCGAGTACAAAAACACCAAGAAGTTAGTTCTTTTAAGGTAAAAACAGCACCAGAGGCTGAAGTAAAACAACCACATCAACCAAATGCGAAAGGAAACCGAACATGGCAGCGTTGACCGAAGCCCAAAAACGTTCCTTTAACCGCCAGATGGAAGAGGTGATGACCAGCAGCAAGGACGTCTTGAAGAAACAAGGCCTCGACGTCACGCCCAAATTGAAACTGCTCAAGGAGAAGAACATCAATTCGGAGAAAGCGGAGGAGGCCCAGCTTAAAGCCATGGCCGAGGTCAAGGCCAAGACCGCCGCTTCGGTCAAAATGACCACCGAAGCCTACGCCCTGGCTTCAGCCCAGTTGGATGCTATAGTCGGCAGCCTGGGGAAGGACCACACCCTCTCCCAAAAACTCAAGAAAATGCGGGAATCCATGTCCAAAACGGCCTCCAGGGGCGTAAAAAAGGCCAAAACCCAGTAAATACCCCTAAAATAGAGGGTTACAAGGGTTCTAACCAAGGTTATAAGGCTTGAAACCCAGGTTAGGAAGGTTCTAACCCAGGTCAGAAGGGTTCTAACCAAGGTTGTAAACGATCTAACCCAGGGTAGAAAGGTTCTAACCTGGGTTGGCAGGGTTCTCCCCCAGGTTAGGGAGGTTCTAACCAAGGTTATAAGGAATCTGTCCGAGGCCGGTAAGATTCTAACCTTGGTTGGCGGGGTAATCGGGGTTTTAAAAGGATTTAACCAAAATCGGATTGGCAAGCAGTAAAACAAAAAGGGCCGTCTCGCAAACTTGTCCGCCATAGTCCCGCCAAGGTGGGACTATGGCGGATTGCGGAGCGGCCCTTTGCCTTTTTAGCCCACTTTAAAATTGACATAAATCTTATTTATGGTATAATATTCGTTGATCTCTTAAAACTTAAGAATTCTTTAAAATCAAGAATATTTAATCTAATCCACAGCAAGGAGCATCAGTTAAATGCAAAAGGAAACCAAGATCAGGCTGCTCACCGGGCTGGGCGTGTTTTTGACGGCTTTCATCATTTACGTCAAGACCATGGCCGCCACCACTTCGTTCTGGGACTGCGGGGAGTTCATAGCAATATCCAACATCCTGGGCATTCCCCATCCCCCGGGATACCCGCTGTACGCGGTGATTGGCCGGACCACCATCCTGATGTTCCGCTTTCTGCCCGAGATCGCGGCCCGGATCAACCTGCTCTCCCCGCTGTTTTCAGCCATCACAGTAGCATTCGTCTATTTGCTTACTGTCAAGCTGATCGTGTTGTGGCGGGGCGAGCCCAAGGACGACCTGGAGAGGCTGATGCTGCACCTGAGCGGAGCGGTGGGCGCTATCTTCCTGGCCTTCGCCCCCACCTGGTGGGACAATTCGGTTGAGGCCGAGGTTTACGGACTGGCCATGTTCACCATGGTTCTAACGGTCTGGCTGGCCATGCGCTGGCGGGACAATATGGGGCAGGTGGGCAACCGCAAGGTGATCCTGCTTTTGGCCTTTCTGTTCGGACTGGGCTGGGCCAGCCACATGGCCACTCTGCTGGCGGCTCTGCCGATATTCATTTTCATCCTGCTGGTGGACTGGAAGGCCCTGATGGACTGGAAGATCTGGCTTATCGGAGGCGTGCTGTTCTTCCTAGCTCTGACCATCAACGCCTATCTGCTGGTGCGCTCCAACCTCAATCCGGGGATCAACGAGTGCGCCCCCAGGGATTGGGAGTCAATGATGTACGTGTTGCAGCGCAAACAGTACGAGCCGTTCAATTTCTTCCAGCGCAAGGCCGACTTCATGTACCAGTTCAACCACATGTTCTTCCGCTATTTCAAGTGGCAGTTCAACGTGGTCTCCATGGCTTTGGGCATCTTCGGGGCCCTGATGCACCTGTGGGAGGGCGAGGACAAGAAGTTATCCACCGCCGCCTTGGTGCTCTTGGTGGGCGGGATCTTACTGGGAGTATTTCAGGGCAGCCCCCTGGCCGCCATCCTGATCGCACTGGCCATCGTCTTCGGATTCTTTCACCTGCTCAAGCGCAGGGACAAAAGCTTTTCCCTGGTGGGGCCGGCCTTTTTGATCACCGGCCTGGGACTGGTGGTCTACCTGAACATGGGCAATCCCCAGCCCCGCGACCGGGATTACATCTACGCTCCCTGCTACCTGTTCTTCGCCGTCTGGATCGGGATGGGAACCTGGCGGCTGATGCACCTGGTTCGTGAGCTGTTGGCCAAATACGCTAAAGAATGGACCCGTTATGCCATCATTGCTTTGGGTGTGATCCTGCTGGGAGTGGGCTTGTTCAACGTCAAAAAGTATTATCACGAGAAGGACCGCTCCAACAACTGGATCCCGGCTGATTACGGCTACAACATCCTGCAGTCGGCCCTGCCCGGCGGTATCATCTTCACCAACGGCGACAACGACACCTTCCCGGTCTGGTTCGTGCAGGAGGTCTGGAGGGTCCGCAAGGACGTCAAGATCGTGAACCTTTCCCTGGGCAACACCAACTGGTATCTCAAGCAGATGAGGCAGAGCGGCGTGCCCATGGATATCTCGGAATACCAGATAGACCAGCTCCAGCCCCTGCGGACCCCGGACGGGCAGATATTCAAGATATCGGACATCGCGGTCCGGCTGATCATAGCAGCCAATGCCGGCAAAAAGCTTTCCTTTGCCCAGGTGCTGGCCCCGCCCAAGGAATTCGCCGCCCTGGTGTTCGGCAAGGATTACCAGGAGAAATATCCCATCTATTTCGCGGCCACGGTCTCGGACGACAATCTGACCGGACTGGAAAACTATCTCTCATTTGAAGGCATGCTTTACAGGATACTACCGGACAGTTCTTCCAAAAAGCAGCCCAACATCCAAGTGACACAGAACAACCTGAACAATGTCTACAAGATGCGGGGCCTGACCGATCCCAAGGTGTTCAAGGACGAGAATACCCAGCGGTTGCTGGGCAATTACGCGGTGACCTACTGGAATCTGGGCATGGCCTTGCGCCGTCAGGCTGATCAGGCCCGCCAGAAGAACCGGCTCCAGGAATCCAAGGAGCTTCAGCTTCAGGCTGTTCAGCAGTTTGAGCAGGCCAATAAGATAATGCCCGAGGAATCGGCCGGACTGAACTGGCTGGGGGTGACCTACGCCGAGCTGGGAGAATTCCCCAAGGCATTGGGCTATTTCCGCAAGGTGATGGAGAAGGACCCGGCCAACCCCTACATCCTGATGCAGCTGGGAATGTCGTTCCAGCAGGCCGGGATGCCTGATTCGGCCGAATACTATTACAAGAAAGGCATCCAGATCAACCCCAATTTCGGCGAGGGATACGGCCGGCTGTACACCTTTTACCTGGCCCAAAACAACACCGCCAAGGCCATCGCCACCCTGGAAGAATGGCTGGCCCGGAACCCCAACGACGAAAACGCCAGGGGCGAACTCAACAAGCTTAAAAAGTCCCGCTGATGCACGAACTGGCCATCACCCAGAGCCTTTTCAAGATAGTGCTGGAACAGGCCCAAAAAGCCGGGGCGGTAAAGGTCTCCCGGATTAATCTTAAGGTCGGCCGGCTTACCGGCTATGTGCCCGAGGCGGTGGAGATGAATTTCAATCTGCTGGCCTCAGGCACCATCGTCGAGGGGGCCGGGCTGAAGATAGAGTGGGTGCCGGTCAAAGTGCTTTGCCGGGATTGCCAAAAAGAATCGGAACAGCAGGACCTGGGGTTGGGCTGCGCCCATTGCGGCTCGCTTAACGTTCAAATAGCCGGGGGCCGGGAGATGTACATAGACAGCATGGAAGTGGACAATGGCTGAGATAAAGATATTAAAGAACATCATGGACGAGAACCTGTCCCAGGCCGCCTTGAACCGGCAGTGGTTCAGGTCCCGGAAGATACTGGCGCTGAACCTGATCGCCTCGCCCGGGGCCGGCAAGACCACTTTTCTGGAGCAGACCATCAAGGGCCTATTCCCAAAATTCAAGCTGGCGGTGATCGAGGGGGACATCACCGGCGACCACGACGCCAAAAGGATCGAGGCCCTGGGAGTGCCGGTAGTCCAGATCAACACCGAGGGCGGCTGCCACCTGGACGCCCACATGATAGACTCGGTCTTAAGCAGCCTGGACCTGAACGGCCTGAAATTGCTGTTCATCGAGAACGTGGGGAACCTGGTCTGCCCGGCCGAGTTCGACCTGGGCGAAGAGCTGAAAGTGGTGGTGCTGTCCACCCCCGAGGGCCACGACAAGCCGGCCAAGTACCCGCTGATCTTTTCCGAGGCCCAGGCGGTGATCATCAACAAGACAGACCTGCTGAAGGCAGTGGACTTTGACATCGACCAGGCCGAGCATGACATCAGGCGGCTCAATCCGAACGTTCCGATATTCAGGCTTTCCTGCAAGACAGGGGAAGGCTTAGACAAATGGATGGAATGGCTCACATCGAAGGGAACAGGGGACAGATGACAGGGTTTAGGGTCTAGCATACAGCTTACAGCTTAGAGCTTATAGGTAATGTCAAAAAAAGAAATATCGATAATAGGCGGCGGGGCCTCGGGAATGATGGCGGCCATTGCCGCCGCCCGGGGCGGGGCCAAAGTGCGGCTATGGGAGAAGGACCACTCCTTGGGCCGCAAACTTTTAGCCACCGGCAACGGTCGCTGCAATTTCACCAACCGCGACCTGGCCCCAAAACATTTCCATGCCCAGGTTCCGGCGGTGACCGATATGGTGCTGGCCCAGTTTGAATTGCAGCAGACCCTGGAATTTTTCCATGAGCTGGGGATAGAGTATTACTGCGACGCCCGGGGCCGCTATTTCCCCAGATCCAACGAAGCGCCCTCGGTGCTTTTGGCTCTGGAGCGGGAGATGGAGCGTTTGAGAGTGGAGGTCAGACTGCATTCAGAGATAGTGAGTATCAAAAAGAACAAGGCCGGATTTTTACTGCACCAGAGGGGGGAATCGCACCAGGCCCAGGCCATGATCCTGACCTGCGGCGGGGCGGCCGCGCCCCAGTTGGGGGGCGGGGAGGGCGGGTACCAGTTGGCCGGGCAGCTGGGGCACAACATCACTCCCTTGAGGCCGGCCTTGGCCTCATTGGAACTGGATGGTAACTGGTTCCACAAACTTCAGGGCGTACGGCTGGACATGGACCTGACCGTCCTGGAAGGCTCAAAAAAGATCCTGCAACTGACCGACGAAGGTTTGTTCACCAAATACGGCCTTTCCGGGCCGCTGGCCTTGAAAAGCAGCCGGCTGTTGGGGGAAGGACGCCGACAGTGCTTTTTGAACTTCGTTCCGGGGCAGACCGGACCGGAGATGGTATCCTTCCTGTCAAAACGGACCAGGAGCATCAGTTCCCGCCCGGCCCAGGAGTTGTTCAACGGCCTGCTGCCCCAGAAGATCGGCCAGATGCTGGTCCGGGAGTCCAAAATAGATCCGGAAAAAGATACCGCCCGTCTATTGGAAAACGAGATAAAAAAACTGTCAATGTACCTTACCGCCTGGCCGGTGAAGATAAAATCTGTCAGGCCGTTCAAGGAAGCCCAGGTGACAGTGGGCGGGGTGGATCTGCACGAGGTCATACCCGGGACGCTGGGGTCAAAAAAGATCCCCGGGCTTTACTTTGCCGGGGAGTTGCTGGATGTGGACGGAGATACCGGAGGATACAATCTGCAATGGGCCTGGAGTTCGGGTTATGTGGCGGGAAAGAGCGCGGCGGCCCAAGCTTGACTATCCATAGCCCATACATTAATGTATGGGCTATGGAATTGAAATTAATTTGATCCGAACCAAAGGTAAAACAATTTCATCATGAAAAAAACATTATATCTGCTCACCACCTTCTGCGCCATGACCGCCTCCCTGGCGGCCCAGCCCCGGATAGACCTGGTCTATCCCCGGGAAGGCGACAACATCGGTCCGGTGGCCAATTCATTCATCATCGGCTCGGTCACTCCGGGCAGCCAATTGTGGGTCAACGGGCAGAAGACCGATGTCAATCCCAACGGGGCTTTCCTGGCTTACATCCCGTTCTCGGCCGGACAATTCCAGATCAAACTGCTGGCCCAGAAGCACGGACAGAGCGACAGCCTGATCCGGAGGGTGAATGTGGCGCCCCGCAATATCATGATCCGCCCCGACAGCCTGGCCATCGTGCATGGAACCATCACTCCCGGACAGGAGCTGGGGGTCCGGACAGGCGACCGCATCGCGGTGACTTTCCGGGGCACCCCGGGCCGCAAGGCCAGTTTTTCCATCGGCCGGGGGCAGGGCATTCCCATGGAGGAAAGGATCGGCAGGCTGGAGCAGGATGAAAAGGCGCTGGCCTTTTCCGACTCGATTGCTCCCGATACTTTGACCCTTCCCGGAACCTATATGGGAAGCTATCTGGTATCCGGCCGCGATCAATGGTACTGCGAAAAAATATACCTGTACCTGGTGGACACTTTGGGAATGATGGCGGTGGATTCTTCCGAATCCCGGGTCAGCACCTGGCCGGAAAGCCTGATGGTCTGGGCGGTAACCAGGGATTCGGTGACGGTGCTGAAGACCGGGCCCGATCTTGGATACGAGATATTCCTTCCCCCGGGGGTGAACCTGGAGTTGACCGGCAGCGCCGGGGAAAATTACCGGGTAAAGCTGGCGGAAAACAAGGACGCCTGGGTCAAAAAAGTCTCGGTGGCTGTTAAAGCCTGGCCGGGGCCGATGATCAGCGCCAAGCTGGCGGTGGGGCGCACGTTCAAAAAGGAAGAGAGGACGCTGGTCAGGTTCTCGCTTTCCCGGGCCTGCGCCTACAGCGCCAAAGCCTCGGCCGACGGGATGTCGCTAAAAATTCTGGTCTTCGGTGCCCAGGCCGACATGGACTGGGTGCGCTACGATCCCCAGGACAAGCTGGTCAAGGACATCCGTTGGCGGCAGGTGCAGAACGGCGAGGTGGAACTGGAGATCTTCTTAAACCAGCCCTTGTGGGGATTTGACGCCCGGTACCAGCAGAATAACCTGGAGATAGAGATAAAACCGCGCCCCAGGGTACAAAAAAACCGGCCTCTGGCCGGGATAAAAATAGCGGTGGATGCCGGGCATTCGCCGGAGAGCGGGGCGGTGGGGCCGTTACGGACACTGGAGAAGGAGGTCAACTGGCAGATATCCAGAAGGCTGGGGAATCTTTTGAAGAACGCCGGAGCCAAAGTTTATTATCCCCGGGAAGGCGACCAGCAGGTGGGCATCTATCAGCGGCCGGCCCGGGCGGCGGCCTGGGGCGCGGACATTCTGGTCAGCATCCACAACAATGCCTCGCCAGACGGGGTGAATCCCCTGGAGGACAGTGGCTTTTCCACTTACTATTACCAGCCGTTTAGCCGGGACCTGGCCATGGCGGTCCACCGCCAATTCCAAAAATCATTAGCCCTGCCCGATCACGGTTTTTATTACGGGAATCTTGTTTTGTGCCGGGCGACCCAGATGCCGTCCTTCCTGGTGGAGCCGACCTTCATCATAGTCCCCAGGGAGGAGGCCCTGCTGTTGACCGCGGATTTTCAGGAGAAGATAGCAATGTCTGTGTTCCTGGGCATCAGGGAATATATGATATTCCTAGTAGGAAGATAATGCAAATGTTTTTAGCCCAGCCCATATTTATCCGCCGAAGCTTTAGCGTAGGAGGAAGGGCTGGGCTAAAAACTCAGGAACTTGTTGCCGCCTTCAACTGCCCGCAGGCCGCCTTGATGTCCTGGCCCTTGCTGGCCCGGAAGGTCACCGCCACGCCCAGCTGGCAGAGTTTGTCGTAAAAGGCGCGCCTGGCCTCCACCGACGACGGCTGCAGGGTCTCTTCCCGGCCCCCCGGGTTATAGGTGATCAGGTTGATCTTGCCGGGGATGTTCTTTAACAGCCGGGACAGGTTCTCCGCGTCCTCCAAGCTGTCGTTTACACCCTCCAGCAGGATGTATTCAAAGAAGACCAGCTTGCCCTTCTTGTGGCTGTATTTCTTTACCGCCTCCAGCATCGTCTTTAGGGGATATTTCTTATTGATGGGCATCAGGCGGCTGCGAACCTTGTCGTCGGCGGCGTTCAGTGAAATGGCCAGCTTGAACTGCTCCGGCTCATTCATCAGCCGCAGGATCCCCGGCACCAGCCCGGAGGTGGAGATGGTGATGTGCCGGGCCCCCAGGTTGAACCCCTGGTGGGAGTTGATGATCCGGGCGGCCTTTAGCGCCTGGTCGTAGTTTTCCATCGGCTCGCCCATCCCCATGAAGACCACATTGGTGATCCTGTGCTCCGGCGAAAGCTCCTGCAGCAGGCACAGCTGGTCAACTATCTCGGAGGCCTCCAGGTTGCGGACCAGTCCCATCCTGCCGGTGGCGCAGAAGGCGCAGGCCAGCCGGCAGCCGGCCTGGGAGGAGATGCAGGCGGTCAGGCGTCCGGGGGCGGTGATGACCACGGATTCCACCTGCTGGCCGTCGCCGACCTGCAGCAGCAGTTTGGTGGTGCCGTCCCGGGAGGACACTTTGCGGGCAATGGACAGTTCGTGCAGGCTGAAGTTTTCCCCCAGCCTGATCCGCAGGTCCTGGGACAGGTCGGTCATGGCCGAAAAACCAGAGACGTTCTTCTGGTAGATCCAGGTCATCAGTTGTTTCACCTGAAAGGCTTTGAAACCCAGCGGGGCCAGCAGTTCCTGTAGTTCCTGGGCTGAACGCCCGGCCAATGATGTTTTTGTTTTCATGAAAGTATTTAAGTTGCTGGTTACCCTTGGCTATTTAACCACAAAAGGCACAAAGCACACAAAAATAAAAAACGGTTTGTGTTTTATGTGCTTTCTGTGGCCAATTGATATAGCTTCTTTAGTGCTTTGTTCCAAATGATAATTGACCACGGCTTAAAAGTCAAGCAATAAAGGATGATCGAAAGTTTCATAAAATACCTTAAGACCGAGCGCAACCTGGCGGACAACACCCTGGAAGCCTACCGCCGGGATGTCAGCCAGCTGTTCATCTTCCTTAAGCACCAGGATCCCCAAAAGGTGGAGCGCAATCACATCCGGCGGTACCTGGGCTGGCTGCAGCAACAAGGGATGGACAAGCGAACCCTGGGGCGGAAACTTTCAGCCATCAAGGCTTTCTTCAAATATGCCTTAAGGGAGTCGGCCATCACGGCCAACCCGCTGCTGGGCCTGCGTTCTCCCAAGCTGGACAAGAAGCTCCCCGGCTTTCTATCCCAGCCCCAGGTCATTCAAGCAGTGGAATCCAACCAGGGTGATCCCGCCGATAAGATCCGCGATGATGCCGTGATGGAGCTTTTGTATGGCAGCGGCCTGCGCTCCTCGGAACTGCTGGGCCTGATGCCCAGGGATCTGGATCTGCCAAACTTGCAGGTCAAGGTAAAAGGCAAGGGAGGCAAGGAGCGGATAGTGCCCCTGACTCGGGCTTCGGCGGCGGTTCTCAAACAACTGTTGGCAGGGCTTGCCCGCCGAAGGGTGCAACAGCCCGAAGGCGGGAGGGAGGAAGAAGGTTTTATGTTCCTGGGCAGGAACGGAAAACAGCTGACCAGGCGGCAGCTGCAGAGGATAGTAAAGGCCAGGATCCGTCTTTCCGACTACGGCGGCAAGGCCAGCCCCCATGCCCTGCGCCATTCATTTGCCACCCACCTGTTGGACCGGGGGGCGGACCTGAAGGCGGTCAAGGAACTGCTGGGCCACGCCAGCCTTTCCACCACCCAGATCTACACCCATGTGACGGTGGACCGGCTGAAGAAGGTCTACAAGCAGGCGCATCCCAGGGCTGAGGACGAGGATTGATGAGGAATGCGTTTGGGGTTTTGTTTTTGTTGCGATAGCCTTCCTCCTTCGTCAAGACTTCGGCGGATAAAGCATACTATCGCTATAAGTCATCAAGGCTTGTGCTGAGCGGGGCCGAAGTGCCTCTGGCGAGGCCTGCCAAAGTAGAACAAGTCCCGCATACTACGAAGTCCGCTGGCAGAAGTGCACACGGTTTTTGTCACCCCATAGATATAATATAGTTCGGCAGTGCCTTCCATGAGCAGTGTCGAAGGGCTCACTACAAGTGGTTCGGCAGGGCTCAGCCTGACAGCTCACCACAAGTGGAATTACCTTGACTTCTTTTGGTTTTAGTGGTATCTTTAAATATAGGGAAATGATGGAGGAAGAACGATGACAATGCTATTCCGGGAAGACAAGGCCACCCAAACCGCCGCGCGATTTTTGGAATTGGGTGGCGGGAAAATGGACATCATTAAACTGGTGAAACTGATCTATTTGGCGGAACGCGAGGCTATCGTTCGCTGGGGCAGCCCCATCATCTATGATAATTACTGCTCAATGCGTTTAGGACCAGTGCCAAGCCTAACCTTAAATCTGATCAACGGTACTTATGATATCGTACAACCCAAGTACTGGCAAACGTACATTGCTGAACGTGAAGGTCACGCAATACGATTAAAGAAGAGAAAAACGCCGAATGACCAATTATCCCGTGCCGAAGAATCCCTTATTAGCGAAATATATGGCAAATACGGGAAGATGGATAAATGGAAACTCAGCAAATATACCCATAAATTACCGGAATGGAAAGACCCCGATGGCTCAAGCCTGCCAATATCAATAAGCGATATATTGACCTCAGAGGGTTACAACAAAGATGATATTAATGAAATTAAAAATTCAATAGCTGCACAGGCAGCAGCGAAAGCTCTACTAGGTTAACTCATGAGAGTCGGCGATACGTTCCTGATGCATCTGCCCGGTTCAGCGAGTAAACCGTATTACCATCTTTTCATCGTTCTGACCGACCCCGAGCCTGGCACGGGTAAGTTAGTCGCGGTGATGGTACAAACAGCCCAGGATCACACCGAAAAGACGGTTGTGCTGCAAAAAGGCGAACACCCATTCGTCAAGCAACCCACCTCGGTGCAGTATACACACGCGGATTATTACTTTGCGTCCAAAATAGTGAAAGCGTTTGCACGGAACATTTGTCATAAGCAAGCTAGTTTGGATGCCGCAGTTTTGGATAAAGTAAGAAAAGGCCTGCTCGCATCAACACACACACCTAATTCCATTCTGGAATATTGCCGCACGAAATTTCAAACCCCTCCATAGAGGGGTTTTGTTGATTAAAACGGCTTTCCTTTGACACACGCATACCATTATGTTCTTTCCTTCGTTAGCAAAGCAAAGGGCTTAACTCGGGACAGCGTTTCTTTTTGTACCATCAACTGCGATGCTCACTGATAGTGATTCGATAGACTCATCACAAGTATTTAACGCGACATACCGGGGTTGGCACCAGGTGTTCAACCAGTTTCCAGCTAATTGGGTAAGCATTTTAGGCTTTTTTTATTGACAAAAAGGCGGGTTTTCGGTATTATCATGGCATCAATTAAACCCTAAAAAGGAGCGACCCATGATAACTGAACTGGGCAAGGAGGAACTGATAGTCATCGGTTCAAGGTTCTCGGGCAGCGGTTTGGTGGAGCAGGGCGGCTACACGCTGGGCATCGCTACGGCACAGGGTAAAGGCATCACAAACCTGCTTCCTCCGAAGTATGTGGAGGAGGTAGCGGCGGTAAGGGAAGAGGTGCGGGAGGCGGCCAAGGACAAGGAGGCCACCGCCCAGGAATCCAAGTTCGCCACCTCGGCCCAGAACGAGGCCATCCGCAAAGCCAAGGTCTGGATGCGCCGGGTGGTAAGACGGGCCAAAAGGGCCATGCACATGGGCAAGCAGGTGCCGGATACCCTGCTGAAGATGGTATCCAACGCCAAGCTGAAGGAGTTCGCCCAGGCCATAGACATGATGGTCAAGGATTTTGACAAGTATGCGAGCAGCATGTCCAGCAGCGACAACGCCGCGCTGTTAACCGAGGGAAAGACCTTAGCCAAGGAGTTGCTGGCCGCAGATGCCGACCAGGAGATCAAAAAAATGAGCCAACTGCCCCAGAAAGTGCGGGAGTATTATTACAAAAAGGGGCTGTTGTACAAGGGTTTGAAGGTGATCAACGAGGCGGGAAGGGAATTGTTCGTTAACGAGCCGACCCTGGCCGAGACCTTCAATTTCAAGATACTGTACCGGAACTATACCAACCATAAGGGTGAAGCCGTAAAGGAAGAAACCAAGCCATAGGCCACAACCCCCAGCCCCCTCTCCTACGTATAAGGAGAGGGGGCATTGATTAGGGTTGCCGGGCAAGCAGTATTGTGTTGGAAGTTGTTGCAAAACAGGCGTTTAGCATCTTGCGTTCACTGAAATGCTGCTCACAGGTAGTGAAATGCCCGCCACAGGTGCCATAATGCTGCTCACAGGTAGTGCGAAGTCCGCCGCAGGCGCGGAAATGCTGCTCACAGGTGCCGAAATGCTCTTCACAGGTGCCGGAAAGCTGCCCACAGCTACTGAAATATCGGCCACAGGTATGGAAATGTCGCTCACAGGTAGCGAAATGTTTCTCACAGGTAGTGCGAAGTCCACCGCAGGCATGGAAATGTCGGCCAACGCTATATCATTTTCCCTTTACAAGGTAGTTAATGAGACTGACCGCTTACCATTCCCGAATAACATATCTTTTTTGAGGAGGCAATATGACAGAACCTACAATTACCTGCCCTCAGTGCGGGACAGTGATAAAGTTGAATGAATCTCTGGCTGGACCGTTGATAGAATCCATCCGCCAGGAATCTAAAAAGCTGCTTGAAAAGAAAGATGCAGATATAGCAAAAAAAGAAGCAGCAATACGTGAACGGGAAACGGAAATGGCTAAGGCCCAGTCGGCTATTGAAGATAACGTTGCTGATAGGATTAGACAGGAACGCGTGAAAATTGTTGCCGAGGAGTCTAAGAAAGCCCGGCATTTGGCGGAATCCGATCTTCAACAAAAAACAAAGGATTTGGCAGATCTTCAGGAAGTTCTTAAACAACGCGATTCAAAATTGGCCGAAGCCCAAAAAGCTCAGGCAGATCTTCTAAAAAAACAACGAGAGCTTGATGACGCAAAACGGGAACTGGAATTGACCGTTGAAAAGCGTGTGCAGAAGGGGCTTACCGAAACACGAGACAAGGCGCGCACCGAGGTTGAAGAACAATTCAAACTGAAAGTTGCGGAGAAAGAACAGACCATCTCTTCCATGCAAAAACAGATTGAGGAACTTAAACGCAAGTCCGAGCAGGGTTCACAACAGTTACAAGGCGAGGTACAGGAGCTAGAACTTGAAAATATCTTGCGTGCTAAGTTCCCGTTTGATGTTATTGAACCTGTACCCAAGGGCGAGCATGGTGGTGATGTTTTGCAACGGGTAGTTAGCAAAACGGGGCAGTGTTGTGGTGTTATCTTATGGGAATCAAAACGCACCAAAGGCTGGAGCGATGGTTGGCTGGCAAAACTGCGAGAGGATCAACGTATGGCTAAAGCGGAAGTTGCGGTTTTAGTAAGTCAGGTCTTGCCGAAAGGTATTGAATCTTTCGATTTTATTGACGGCATTATGGTGGCGCATCCTCGTGTTTCTTTGCCTGTTGCCACAATGCTGCGGCAATCAATAATTGAAATTGCTCTTGCCCGCCAAGCAGGTGAGGGTCAGCAAACCAAAATGGAAATGTTGTATGAATACTTGACAGGCACTAGTTTCCGTCGGCGGGTACAGGCAATCGTAGAAGCGTTTTCAACAATGAAAGAAGATTTAGATAAAGAAAAAAAAGTAATTATTAAGCAATGGGCCAAGCGGGATGAACAGATAGAACGGGTAATGCAGTCAACTGTCGGGATGTATGGTGACTTACAGGGGATTGCTGGGAAAACGATACCTGAAATAGAAGGTCTTGATATTAAAATGTTGGAATCACCTGATCCTAAATTAAAAGACAAGGGGGATGAAAATGGCAAAGGCTAAAAGTAAAGCTGTCGAGCCGGTACCAGTTGCAGTCGCAGCTATACCAGTCCCTAGACCAAGATTGCATAAATTAACTATTAGTAATTTTAGATGTATTGGTCCCGATCCTATAGAAATTGAGTTAGATGATATAGTTGTCCTTGTTGGCCCCAACAATTCTGGTAAAAGTTCAATATTACGAGCATATGAAATCGTCATGTTGCACGGTTCTGATGAAGGTAAACTATCGAAAGATGATTTCCCAGATGGCGTATTTGACCCCCTGAATATACCCACGATTGAATTGGAAACTGTTGTTTTTGATAAGACTGCGCCAGGTGAAAGATGGGTGCGTACAGATGCTGCAACTGGTGAAATGTTTGTACGTGAAAAATGGACTTGGACTCAGCCAGGTGTCCCGAAAAAGGTAGGGTGGGATAATACCATAGGGGCATGGCATGAGAATGAATGTCCTTGGGGTGCACCTAATGTTGCCCAAGCATATCGCCCAGAACCTATTCGTGTTGATGCTTTTCAAAAACCCGAGGAGCAGGCGGAGAAAGTTATTAGTTTATTGACAAAAGCCATTGAAGAGCGAGTTAAAGAATTAAGTAAGAAAAAATCAGAGGAGGCGGGCGGGGGGCTTTCAATATATGAAAAATTGCTGGATACAATAAAGCAGTTACGCATTTCCATTGCCGCTGATGCAACGGCTGCTGTTGGTGATGTCCAAACCTCGTTTGCCTCCATGCTTGGTGAAGTATTTCCTGGTTATTCTGTGATTTTTGATCCCCGCCCAGAGGAAAATGTTGATAAAAGTATTATTCTATACAAACCTAATCCACTGCTAAAAATTGGCCCATCTGGAGGTTTTCAATCAACAATAGATCGACAAGGTAGTGGCACATGTCGGACTTTGATTTGGACTGCATTACGTATTTTGGCTGAGCGACCTGTTGGTAAAACTGCGACACAAGCTGGAAGGGCGCACCTCCTTCTAATGGATGAGCCTGAAATATGCTTGCACCCGGATGCAATTCGTGAAGCATGTCGTGTGTTGTATGATTTACCAAATACAAAGAACTGGCAGGTAATGATTACGACGCATTCGCCCGTATTTATTGATTTATCCCGTGACAACACATCAATAGCACGTGTTGAGTTACTTGCAAACGGCAAAGTAAGAGGAACAACAATATATCGCCCTCAAAAGGCAAGACTGGATGATGATGATCGTACAGAATTAAAGTTGTTGAATCTCTGTGACCCCTATGTCTCTGAATTTTTCTTCGGTGGTAAAACGATACTTGTTGAAGGTGATACGGAATATACGGCCTTTAAACATATCGTTGCCCAAGATCGATCTAAGTATAAAAATATACATATTGTTAGAGCGCGCGGCAAAGCATGCTTAGTTTCTTTATGTAAAGTTCTTAATCAATTCAATAAAGATTACGCCGTTCTTCATGATGCTGATAGAGAGAAGGTGATATCAAAAAAGACAAAGGCAGAACGTTCTAATTCGGCCTGGTCCGAGAACCAAAAAATACTAACCGTTACGGAAACTGGCCGCACAACCGGGCATATACGATTATTAGCCTCAGTGCCTAATTTTGAAGAGGCTTTCTTTGGTGAGGCGGTAACAGGTGATAAGCCGTATTCTGCATTAGCACGTTTAAAAACTGATGATGCAACATTTCTTAAAATCTCTTCATTGTTGGATTGCCTTGTTGATTTTTCGGCGGCTGTGCCTGACGGCGCTAAAGCCTGGGCATCGATTGATGAACTTAAAGTTGCGGTAACAGCTTTTGATGGTGCCAAACCTATGCCAGCATCAAAGTAAGTAATGGATATACAAGGAATAATTGTCTCAAACTCACCTGGACCGGCAAAAATGCCGTAGAAAACTACCATCTATAGGCCCCCTTGCACCTTTTAAAGAAATTGCCGGAATTATCAAGGCCGAACATTTTAACTACGGAAAGATGACCATGAAGCGACCAAAAATAAAAGAACCACGACCAGATTATGTCGCCGAAAGTGGAGCGACTATAAAGCGAGAAGGCGGTAAGATATGGAGTCCCGTTCGCCAAAAGTGGCTGGTTGAAACCCCCGAGGAATATGTCCGGCAGGAATATCTATTGATCCTTCTCCATGAATATGGCTTCAAGGTTGATCAGATAGCCGAGGAAGAGACCGTCACGGGCCGAGGTTCAGGAAAAGCCCGTGCCGATTTTGTTGTCTGGCGAAGTGCCCAGGATAAAACCGACCGTAAACCACCATTGATAATCGTTGAATGTAAATCTGATAACGTAACGATCCGCCACCAGGATTATGCCCAAGGTGATAATTATGCCCGGCTGACCGATGCGCCATTTGTTGTCACGCATAACAACATGGAAACCAAATTCTGGCGCGTTCGTAAAGATAAGATGCCAGGCTATCTGGATGAAATCATAGATATACCCCATGTCGATGCAACCAATAAGCAAATTGAAGAATTATTATCCCGCCTGAAGATTTTTAAGGAAAATGAGTTCGCCGATTTGCTCCACGATTGCCATAATGTCATACGTAACCGAGAACATCTGGACCCGGCGGCAGCTTTTGATGAAATCGCCAAGGTGCTTTTCGTCAAGGTATGGGTAGAACGAGAGATGAAGGCCAAACGTCGTCGCGTTAATCTTTTTACTGCAGATTTTCTAGATGAACAGCTAGGTAAACATCCATTGGACGACTTGTTCCAGCGTACCAAAGAAGCATATGCCGCTGATCGCATCTTTGCTAATGATGATTGCATCAATATGAAACCCACAACGGGCCGTGAAATAGTACGGCTTTTGGAAAAATACAATTTGTCCGATACTAGTGAGGACGTAAAGGGCATTGCTTTTGAGCGTTTTCTGGGAAAGACCTTCAGGGGTGAGATAGGCCAATTCTTTACCCCCAGGACCATAGTTGAATATATGATTAGGATGCTTGCTCCAAGGGAAGGTGACGTGGTTTGCGATCCAGCCAGTGGTTCCGGTGGTTTTCTGATCCGGTTCTTTGAACTGGTGCGGCAACAAATACTGGCCGATGTTGACCGTCAGTACCAATCCTATACGAAAGAGCTGCAAGGAAAGAAATTGACTGAGGCCAAACGGGCTGAACTATTACGTAATAAATATACCGAACTCCAGGCCACCATAGACCAACGCCAACGTGATTCCCGTTTATGGAAACTGGCCAATCGTTGCATCTATGGTACCGACGCTAATGACCGTATGGCGCGTACCAGCAAGATGAATATGATCATGCATGGCGATGGCCACGGCGGAGTCCACCACCACAATGGGTTCATCAATGTCAATGGCATTTTTGAAGGCCGTTTTGATCTGATACTGACTAACCCGCCTTTTGGGGCCAATGTGGAGCCGTCTGACCAAGTAACGGATGCCGATGTGTCGGTCAGTGATGAAGAACTCCGCCGTTATACCGAAACCTATGGTCAGATTTACCGCGAGGCGCAGGCCCGGGTAAATGCAGCCAAGAATAAGCCCATTGCTTCGCTTTTTGAACTACCTTCCAGAAATGGCGGAAAGGTGGGCAAGGTGAAAACTGAAATCCTATTCATAGAACGCTGTCTATCCCTGCTCAAGCCTGGTGGTCGCATGGGTATTGTGCTACCAGAAGGCATTTTTAATAATCCGTCTTTGGCCTACGTCCGCGAGTTCTGTGAAGATCGCGCCCGCATTCTGGCGGTGGTGAGCCTGCCGCAAGAAACATTTTATTCCTCCGGGGCTTCGGTAAAGGCTTCCCTGTTGTTTTTATGGAAATACACTGAGAAAGAAGCCGCTGATTTCGTTGCAAAGCGCGATAAGGCCCAAGCAGAAGTTAAGGCCAAGTATGCTCCAGCTATTCAAGCTGAAACGGCTAGGTTTCAAGCTAAGATTGATGCAACCAAAACTGCTAAGGATGTAAAGCATCGCCAGGTTGCCCAGCGCCAGCTTGCTGAATACCTGTCAGCAATGGAGGAAAAGCAAATTCGTGAAGCCAGGGCACTTCTGAAGGAGAGGTTTGACTATCCTATTTTCCTATATGAAGCTGAAAAGGTTGGTATAACAGCCACTGGTGAATTGGACATCAATGAATTATATCCCAACGCCAATATGCCGATTGGGACAAAACCGGAAAATACTTGTCTTGAGCTTTATTGGCGTTTCTTTAGAAATCCGAAAGTATTTGTCAAAAATAGGGGCAACCAATGACGGAAACACTTGGACGTGCTGTTGTAGTATGGTGGCACGATCTTGACCGTTGGGTAGTTCCCAGTGCTGCGATACTATCGCATCATTTACCAGTTGGTTGGAGGCGTACCCGCTTGGGCGACGTGGTGAAACTTGTATCCAATGCTGTGAAAGTAGAGCCATCTGCCGAATATAAAATGGCTGGTGTGAGATTGTATGGCGAAGGGGTATTCCATAGGGAAACAGTCCGTGGTAATGAAATGAGTGCCCATTGGATTTCCCCACTTATCCCCGGTGCTCTGATCTATAACCGGCTTTTTGCTTGGAGAGCATCTTTTGCCATAGTTCCTCCTAATCTATCTGGTTGTTATGTTTCGACAGAGTTCCCTCAATTCGTGCCAGATCCGACAAGGTTGATGCCGGAATATCTTTATCTTTGGTGTCTTACTGTCCAAACCCTCCGTGCAGTAAATGCAGCGTCTACCGGTTCTGCAGCAGTTAGTCGTAACCGTTTTAGGGAAGGCTTTTTCCTGGACTTTGAGATGCAACTGCCGCCCCTTCCATTGCAACATAAAATTGTTGATACGTGGAAAGAAGCTCGTCAGGCTGCGGCCTCCATACTTGTGAAGACCGAACAGCTTGAACGAGACATCGAGGCTGAGTTCCTGGATGCCATAGGTATAAGAGTCGGGCTTGCTTCGCCCGCACGAGGGGCTCTCGTCATCCCGTGGTCAAAATTAGAGCGTTGGGATCTATTTTACTATCGGTCTGATTTCATTACTCTTGAACAATGTCTTAATTCAATAGCGACCGCAGCTTTGGGTTCTGTACTCCGATTTGAGTCGAGAGGGTGGCAGCGTTCTGATTTTCCACAGGGTATATTCCGATATGTTGAGATTTCTAACGTAAACAAAGCTGATGGCATAGTGAATTCGCGGCTGGTGTCTGTTGAGGAAGTCCCAAGTCGAGCCACTACATTGCTCCACACAGGAGATCTTATCATTAGCACAACACGACCATATTTGGGTGCGATTGCTATTGTCCCCGGTGAATATGACCATTGCGTCTGCTCAAGTGGTTTTGCTTTATGTACAGGGTCCAAAGGGGACAAACTTTTGCTTCAATTCGTCTTGGAGTTCCTAAAGTCGCCCGCCGGGTTGAAACAGATGGAACGTCGCATGACTGGTGGTTTGTATCCTGCCATTACGCAAGATGAACTGGAACAAATACGAATTCCTGTACCCCCACTTTCAACACAGCGTCAGATTTTGGAACGAATAGGCAAGCGGCGTGAGAAAATTAATACTTTAAAGGCAGAGGCCAAGAGACGATCTGAGGCGGCCAAAGAGGACGTAGAAGCAATGATCCTGGGTGTAAAGTAGCGAAAGTTAACTAAAGCAAAGGATTTAAGCAATGGGTCATAAATACAAAGGCCAACTTGTATGCCAACATCTGAAAAACATAGCTCGTGAAGTGTTGGAGAAATACCAAGACATCATTCGCAGTTATGTTATTGGTAGACATGGAATATACGCACTGTACCACAATGATAAACTATATTATGTTGGACTGGCTTCAAATTTACGTAATCGTTTGAAGCACCATTTAAAAGACCGCCATGCACAAAACTGGAATCGGTTTAGCATTTATTTCACGTTAAGTGGCGAGCATTTGAAAGACCTGGAATCACTTCTCATCAGCGTTGCGCATCCGCCAGGCAATAAACAAGGCGGCAACTTCATACGTTCGGAAGATCTGAAAAGACAATTCAGGAAACAAATATCCGTTTGTCAACAGCAAGAACTTAGAGGTCTCTTCAATGAGAAAACGAAAGCAAGCAAGGTTAGGGCCGTTCATAGGGATGGTCGTAAAACAACACTGGCAAAGCACCTAAACAAACGCATCCATATCAGATTCGTATATAAAGGGAAATTGTACATTGCCCACGTGCGAAGGGATGGCACAATAACTTTCGCAGCAGACAGCGCCGAAGCAAAGCGACTGAAAGACAAGGAATACAGTTCGCCCTCAATGGCTGCCGCCGCCATTACGAAGCGCACAATGAATGGTTGGAGCAGTTGGAAATACGAACGGTCGCCGGGTGAATGGGTTTTAATTGACGAACTCAGGAAGAAATAATACAATGATAGAATACACCAACCAACCACCGCACCCATCGGCAAAATTAAAACCATTCTTGTTGCGTTTACCTAAAAAATTGATTATAATAATCCATAGACCGCTATTGCCCGGGGTAATGGCATAGCCATCAGCCAACCGCAAAGCGGTTATTAAGAGCTTATCCTCAAATAACAATTTGGGTCTGAAACGGCTGCAAAGAAGCCATACATCGTCATGCTCATTCATCGTATCACTGCGGATACGCTTCATTCACTTTCCTTGTCTGGCTTCTTTTCGCTCGTTCCAGCCTGCCAAAGCTTATTTAAGGATAAACTCTAAGGAGCAACAAAATGTCCGAAGACGATGTAAAATTTGTCAAGGTCATCCGGCAGGATCTGGGCAGGCTCTTTCAGGACCTGGGACAGCTGGCCCATCCCTCGTACCACCTGAACGACCAGGCGGCCTGGCAGCCCTATGCCGACGTTTACGAGACCGAGCAGGAGTTCGTGATCAAGCTGGAACTGGCCGGGGTGGCCAAAGGCGACATCGCCATCACCCTGATCAACGACAGCCTCTGCATCCGGGGCTTGCGGCGGGAGCTGGCCCACGGGGACGGGAAAAGGTGGTACCACAAGATGGAGATCATCCAGGGCCAGTTCGAGAAAATGGTGTCCCTGCCCCAGGGGATCGCATCCGACCAGATCAAATCCAGTTTCAGCAACGGGGTACTGGACATCAGGCTGCCCAAGGACATCAAGCGGACGGTGGAGGTCCCGGTGGAATAGCACCGGGGCTATTTAACCACAAAAGGCACAGAAGACACAAAATATCTGAATAAATAGGAAATGGGAAATCGGAAGTTATGACTGTGTCTTAGTGTCTTTGTGGCAAATAAATAACATCCCAACTTCAAACAGAAAACTTAAGGAACATATAACATATCATGCCCGAAGAAACCAAAGATACCAAGGAAAACAAGGACATCAAGATCCCGTCCGAGCTGGCCATCTTGCCGGTCAAGGGACAGGTGGTGTACCCCTACCTGATCATCCCCCTGGTGATCACCAACGAGCGGATGATCAAGCTGACCGACGAGGCGCTGACCGGCTCCAAGATCGTGGGCCTGTGCACCCAGGTGCGCCAGGACACCGACGACCCCAAGCCGGACGAGATCTACCAGTTCGGCACCGCCGCCCTGATCATCAAGATGCTGCGCTTTCCCGACGGCAGCATCCGCCTGCTGGTCCAGGGGCTTAACCGGATCCGGCTGGCCAAGTTCACCCAGGTAGAGCCATATTTCAAGGCCAGGGTGGAGGTCATCAAGGAAAAGTCCCGGAAGACCATCGAGTCCGAGGCCCTGATGCGCAATGTCTCCAGCCTATTCCAGAAGATCATCAACCTGGCGCCCTACCTGCCGGACGAACTGCAGACCGTGGCCCTGAATGTGGAGGACCCCTCCAAGCTGGCCGACCTGGTGGCCTCCAACCTCAACCTGAGCGTGGCCGAGCGCCAGACAATCCTGGAGACGGTGGAGCCCAAGGAGCGTTTGGAAAAGCTGATACCGATGCTGACCAAGGAGCTGTCCATCCTGGAGCTGGGCGACAAGATCCGGGGCCAGGTCAAGGCCGAGATGGACAAGGACCAGCGCAACTATTTTCTGAGGGAGCAGATCAAGGCCATCCAGCGGGAGCTGGGCGAGGGGGACGAGTACTCGGTGGAGATCAACACCCTGCGGGATAAGATAGAAAAGGCCAACTTCAGCCCCGAGGCCCTTAAGGCCGCCAAGGAGGAGCTGGACCGCATGGCCCGGATGCCCCCCCACGCCGCGGAATACACGGTCTCCCGCACCTACATCGACTGGATGCTGAACCTGCCCTGGACCAAGTCCACCGTGGACAACATGGATATCATCGAAGCCCGCAAGATTCTGGACCAGGACCACTACGACCTGGTCAAGGTCAAGGACCGGATCGTGGAGTACCTGGCGGTGCGCAAGCTGAAGAACGACGCCAAGGGGCCCATCCTCTGCTTTGTGGGGCCGCCGGGCGTGGGCAAGACCAGCCTGGGCCGTTCCATCGCCCGGGCCCTGGGCCGCAAATTCTACCGGATGTCGCTGGGCGGGGTGCGGGACGAGGCCGAGATCCGGGGCTTCCGCCGTACCTACATCGGCTCCATGCCCGGCCGGGTGATCCAGGGGCTAAAGGCTTGCGGCTCCAACAACCCTGTTTTCATGCTGGACGAGGTGGACAAGATCGGCCAGGACTTTAGGGGCGACCCGGCCGCGGCCCTGCTGGAGGTGCTGGACCCCGAGCAGAATTTTTCCTTTGCCGACCATTATCTGGACGTGCCTTTCGACCTGTCCAAGGTGATGTTCATCACCACCGCCAACATCACCGATCCCATTCCCTCGGCCTTAAAGGACCGGATGGAGGTGCTGGAGCTTTCTGGCTACATCGAGGAAGAAAAACTGCAGATCGCCGTCAATTACCTGGTGCCCCGCCAGGTCAAGGAGAACGGGCTGAAACCGGAGCAGATAGAGATCCCGGAAGCCACCATCAGAAGGATAATCTCCGAATACACCCGCGAGTCCGGGGTCCGCAATCTGGAGCGGGAGATCGCCTCGGTCTGCCGCAAGATAGCCAAGGACGTGGCTTCGGGCAAGGACAAGAAGCGGGTGATAACCCCGGCGGTGCTGCCGGACCTGCTGGGCCCCCAAAAGATTTTTCCCGAGCTGGCCGAGCGGGCCGGCGAGGTGGGGGTGGCCACCGGCCTGGCCTGGACCTCGGTGGGCGGGGAGATCCTGTTCATCGAATCCACCAAGATGCCGGGCAAGAAGGGCATGCAGCTGACCGGCAGCCTGGGCGAGGTGATGAAGGAATCGGCCATGGCCGCCCTGTCCTATGTCCGCTCCAACGCCGCCAAATACCAGGTGGACCCCAAATTCTTCGACCGCTACGACATTCACGTTCACATTCCCTCGGGCGCCATCCCCAAGGACGGGCCCTCGGCCGGGGTGACTCTGGCCGCTTCGCTGGTCTCGCTGTTGTCCAACCGCCCGGTCAAACACTACCTGGCCATGACCGGAGAGATAACCCTGCGGGGCAAGGTGATGCCGGTGGGGGGGATCAAGGAAAAAGTGATAGCCGCCCAGCGGGCCGGGATCAAGGAAGTGATCATCCCCAAGCAGAACCAGAAGGACCTGGAGGAGGTTCCGGATTACGTCAAGAAGAAACTCCAGTTCCATTACGCCGAAACGGTGGACCAGGTGATGAAGCTGGCCTTTGAGGACCGGCGCCGGAAGAAAATGGAGGTTCAACCACAAAGCGATGCGCTGAGTTTATCGAAGCGGCACAAAGGCACCAAATTTACCAAATAGGAAAACCTGTCCTGAGAAAGGCCGCCTTGCCCCACAGACGAATGGATGGGAAATCGGAATTGCATTCGTGTCTTTGTGTCTTAGTGGTTAAAAAATACTAACAGGAAAACAAACAAGTGGGACTTTACACCGACCTGTCCATAGATCTTTCCCGGCGGTTCGGGAAACCTCCCCAGCTGCCGCTGGCCAAGCACATCGGCCGGCCCAAGCGGGTGCTGATCTTTCCGGCCCAGGCCGAAGGCGAGGTGCTGTGGTCCCTGCCGGTCATCAGGGCCTTGCGCAAACACTATGCCGACAGCCTGCTGTCGCTGATGCTGGACGAAGGCCGCCGCAGTCTGTGGCATTTTGACGACGAGGTGGACGAGATCATAGACTACCGGCCCCAGCTGTTAAAGGGCCGGGGCAGCGCCGAGTTCAAGCGGCTCAAGGGGCTGATCAAGTCCCGCCGCTTTGACCTGTTGCTGAACCTTAATTACAGGGACTGCCCGCTGACGGACTATCTTTTTTACCAGACCGTCCCCGGGCTGCGCTGCGGGGCTTTCTTCAAGGACGGCTATCCCTTCAAGAACGTGATGATCCGCCAGGAGAATCTTCCGGCCGACGAGGCCCGGCGCAATTTTGCCATGCTGGGGTTCTTGGGGCTGGAGGCGGCCGGTCACCCCATCGTTTGGCCGAAGCTGGTGGACGCCGAAGGCCGGCGCGAGTTCAAGGAGCGCCTGCGGGTGGAGGGCCTGCAAAAAGGCCAGCAGCTGATAGCCCTGGACGCCGCCGCCTTCAAAAGACAGCCTCTGGAAATATTTCTGCGCCAAGCCCAAAAGCATTACAGTCTTAAACTGATGCTGATAAATCCCGGCCCTGAGCTCCAGTCCGCCAACCCATCCGGGGTTCTGCTGCTGAACTCGCTGGCCACGGTGGAGCTGGCCGACGCCCTGTCCTTTGCCAAGGCCTTCATCGGCGTCAAGAACGACCTGTTCTCGCTGGCCTGTCTGCTGAAAGTTCCCTGCCTGATCTCAGCGCATCAGGGAGAAAGGGGAATGCCAGAGCCCGGAGAAAGCCTGCAGATAGTGGAGTTCAAACACAAACCGGAATTCCCGCAGAGCCATGCCCTAAAAATGCTGGAAGCACTTTGTTAGTTAATTGTTATTCGTAATTTGTGAATCGTAAAAGTGATTTGTAAAGTATTTTCGCATTGTTCTGCGTATTTCGTGCTTCCTCCGGCTTCGCTCAGGACAAGTTTTAGTGGGCAAAGGTGTTTCCCCCCGGCAGGGGCTTTGCTAAATATTGCAAATTTGTAAAAAAAGATATTGACAAATTCCCTAATTCGTTGTATTATAATAATATGCCGATATACGAATTCGAGTGCCGGCAGTGTCAGCACAAATTTGACCAGTTAATGCGGGCTTCCGATCCCGATCCCAAGTGTCCGGAATGCCAAAGCGCCGCGGTGGAAAAACTTTTTTCAGCCTTCGGCTGCAAGAGCCAAAACGGTTTTGTTTCCTCGTCTTCGAAGTCCGGATGCCACAGCTGCTCCTCGCATAACTGCGGGAGCTGCCACTGATAGATCATTCCGCACCTAATATCCATACAGCGTACCAAAAGGAGGTAATTCCATGACAAAGGCTGACCTGGTGAAGATAGTCTGCGACAAAACAGGTTTTACCCAGCGCGATGCCAAGATCATCGTTGATTCGTTCCTGGATTCCATCATGCAGACGCTGTCCGAGGGGAAGAACATCGAGATCAGGGGCTTTGGACGATTCAAGATAAAGGAACGCAAACCCCGGCTGGCCCGCAACCCCCGCCGGCCGACGGAGACGGTGCAGATACCGGCCCGGCTGACCCCGGTCTTCCAGGCTTCCAACGAACTCAAAGCCATGGTAATGCAAAAATAAATTCATTTTAGAATACAGAGGAAGAAAGGTTTTTTATGCCCTGCGGTAAAAAGAAAAAAGGACACAAGATGGCCACCCACAAGCGCAAGAAGAGGCTCCGCGCCAACCGGCACAAGAAGAAGATCCGTTAGCACTTTGTCCTGGGCAGTTTCCTGTTATGGGGAACTGCCCATTTTTTTTTGCAAATTATTTGCATTCCAAAGTCTTGACTTTTGCGGCCAGTTGGTTTAAACTATGAGTGTTTGAGAGAATAATAAACCCACAAACCATAATCAACTAAAAGGAGAAACAGACATGAAGAAACTGGCAGTGGTATTATTGCTGGTGGCGGTGATGGCCGGAATGGCTTCGGCCGCCGGGTACAAGATGGGCCAAACCTACGTCGGCCCGCTGGTTGGCTTGGGCTGGCATGACCTGATGCTGGGCGGCCAGTTCGAGTACGGGTTCCACGAGAAGATCAGCGGCGGCGCCATCCTTGGCTGGTCGTCAGAGTCTGAGGATTATTATTGGGCGGAATATACCTACACTTACATCGCGATCGGCGCCCAGGGCAACTACCACTTCAAGCCCGGTGAAAAATTTGATCCTTTCGTCGGCGCTGTGCTTGGTTACGATATCGTTTCCTGGGATGCCGAGTATGCTGCCGGTTACGGCGATTGGTATGATTACGATGCGTCCGCCAGCGCAATGTTCTTTGGTGGAACGTTGGGATGTAACTATGACTTCAGCCCGACCATGGTAGGTACTGCCCGGCTTGGGTATCCATACTATCTGTCGGCTGGCGTTTCCTTCAAGTTCTAATCCGTCATTCTTTAAAACGCCCCGTTTTATGCGGGGCGTTTTTTGTTTATCAACAATAAACCTTTTCACAGGTAAAGCAGTCTAATACTTTGTAAGCAGATGATCGATCAGACGGACAAGCACATACAACCAGAGCCTCAAACGTATGATCTAAAAGAGGTTATAACATCCAACAGCCAGGCTATCTATCGCCTGTGTTATCGGCTGACCGGCAACGTGGAGGATGCCAAGGACCTTACCCAGGAGGTGTTCATCAGGGCTTACAAGGGGCTGGACGGATTTAGGGGACAATCCGAGATCAAGACCTGGCTGTACCGGATAGCCATTAATTTGGGATCCAGCTGGCGCAAGAAAGAGGCCTTCAGCTCAATATCTATGGACGAGATCCCGGAACCGTCGGCCCCGGACGGGCAGGACAGCGAAAAGGTCAGGGCGGTCAAAAAAGCGGTCAGCGAACTGCCCTACAAACAGAGGATGGTCTTCGTGATGCACCAGTACGAGGGGTTCAAGCACGAGGAAATTGCCAAGATGACCGGAAGGACCGAGGGCAGTGTCAAGGCCAACTACCACCAGGCGGTGGAAAAACTGAAAATAAGCTTAAAAGACCTGATCTGAAAACAAAAAATGAAAAACGATAACGACATAAAAAACCAAGACCTCGCAGCCCAAAAGCTACTTCAGCTGGCCGGGAACTGGGAAGTGGAGATGCCGGAAGACAGGTTCTTCACCAACCTTCCGGTGGTGGTGGCGGAAAGTTTAAGAGCCAAGCCGGTCTCCTGGTGGCAGAAGGGCTGGATCTGCTGGGGTACCCTTTCCGGGGCCATGACTGCGGTGATGCTGTTGTTTGTCTGGCAATTGGGAACCGGGATCAACGCCAACAACAATCTGGACAAAGCCGCCTCGGAATGGGGCATAGACAATTACGGCTGGGAAAGGGTGGACGAGGTGCTGAGCCAGGCCGGCCAAAGCGCTGAGCTTTCTTCCAGCCTTAAGGACTACAACAGCGCCATTTTGCTGGACTACAGCATCAGCGACCAGGACGATTACCAAAGCGCCACCCAGGATCTTTCCGATGAAGAGTGGAAAGATGTGTTGGAGCAAATATCAGCCAAAGAAAGGACCATATAAAATGAAGAAAACAAGTATGCTGGCGGCAGTTTTGATCCTGTGGGTTTCCGTCTCAGCCTGGGCCCAGCCCGGGCCTCAGGACGGAATGATGCCCCCGCCTCCCGGGATCATGAACGGCGGCGGCCCGGGATCCTGCGAAGAACCCTGCCCGCCCTGGGATAAAGAGCGCAAAATGCTGGAGGCGGTCCGTATCAGCCGGATGACAGAAGCACTGGAACTTACCGACCTGCAGATAGCTCAATTTTTCCCCAAGCTTAAGGAGATGGAGACTGTTCAGAGGGAAGCGGGCAGGCAGCAACAGAAATATATTGGCCAGTTGGACAGCTTATTGATTGCAGGTGCGAAGGATCAGGAATTGAAGACCAAAATGGCCCAGATAGAAAATGCCGAAGCCGAGAGATGGCAGAGGATGAGGGCATTTAAAACGAAATTAGACGGGATACTGACGGTAAAACAGCAGGCAAAGATGCTGGTTTTCAATCAAAAATTCGATGAAGAGATCAGGGATATGGTAAGGGACATCCGGCAGAAAAAGATGAGGCGATACGGGCAATGAATCCGACTACGCTCTATCTGCGTCACAGCTTTGTCGGACAAGCAACGAATATTTAGTAATTAACAACAGAATAAAAAGGAGAAACATGAGAACCCTTCACAAGCTTATCCTGGCGCTGGCAATGGCGGCCCTGATGGCCCCGGCGGCCTGGGCTCAAAACGGAACTCCGGCGGATTCCAGCCAGGGCCAGAAGATCCGGAACCAGGAGCAGACCCAGACCAAGGCCCAGTACAAGGACGAGGACGGCAACGGCGTCTGTGACCAGTGTAAGGTTCAGAAAAAGGAGCAGGCCAAGAAACAGGCCCGCACCCGGGCCAAAAAGCAGACCGGTGATTGCAGCGGGAACATGGCCCCCCAGGGAGGCGGATCGGGCTGCCGGCAGGGTAAGGGCAATGGTTCGGGCAGCGGCAAAAATTAAAACTATCACAGATCAGCTAAATAATATTTACCGCGCGGGTTGATATTAAAGGTCCAAAAAACAAAAACAAAATTATAAGGAGCAAAAGAATGAAAAAGACACTTACCCTGGCAGCCGTCCTGCTGATAACCGCCGGCGTGGCCCTGGCCCAGTGTCCCATGGGACAAGGAGAACCGGGCGGACAAAGGATCGAGCGCCGCGAGATCAAGATCATGGACGGAGACGGACCCAGGGGGATGGGAATGGGCCGGGGCCAATGGTGGGAAAACCCTGAGATCGCCAAGAATCTTGGTTTAACAGCCGAGCAAACGGAAAAGATAGATCAGTTGGCTCTTAAACACCGCAAGGACATGGTGAAACTGGAAGCTGATATGAAGATCGCCCGGATGGAATACCAGGACATCCTGGAAGGCAACGCCACCGACAGCGAGATCCGCAAGAAATCCGGAGAGATGAAAGCACTAATGAACAAACTGCATGACGCCAAGACCGAACATTTGCTGGAATTGCGAAAGGTTTTGACCGCCGAGCAGCAGAAGAAGCTGAAGGCTGAGCACCGCGGAATGCGCCGCCAGATGAAGAACGACCCCGGCTGCTGTGATAAAGAATAAAATATTGGATTAATAATCAGCAAACGGGCCGTCCCGCAATCTGCGGGACGGCCCGTTACTATTTTAAAAATCCAGTTGACACTATATAATTGTTATGGTAGACTATTACCCATGAGTAACAGATGGCAAAGATACGAGTTAGAGACCAAACTGGCCGGTTTATTGATCGTGCTGGTGCTTTTGGTCATCAACTTATCAGGGATCTGGTTGGTGTATAAAACAAAATCCCGGATGGATTCGATCCAGCTAAGACAGATGGAGTTGTTAGGGGTCTTGGCTCAAGGAGAACTGGTAAAAACCAAAGATCTGCCCAATGATTCGCTTTGGTCATCCTGGCAGCGCCTGGCCCAAAAAACAGGATTGGTCAGCATTGGATTGTTGGACGCCGCCGGCAGGGCAGTCTTTAAATACGACAAATACCAACCCTGGAATTTGGAACCTAAAACATATGAAAGATCTTCAGCCGTCATACCATCTTCCGTCTCGTTTAGTGAGAACGGGGTCGCCCTTTCCCCCGCCTACCAACGGTTGGGGCTTTTGTATTTTACCGCCTATTATAAGACCGGTCAGGGCCAGAGCATCCTGGCCCTGGAATACCCGGCCGGCGAAGAGGCCTCCATCGCCAGGGCAGCTAAAGTCCAGGTGATGGCCGGAGTCATAGGATTCGGGTTGATACTGATCATAGGACTATTCTATCTGAGGAGCATCTTTTCGCCTTTTAGGCAGATGGCTCAAAGCGCCCGCAGCAGTCTGGGCCAGGTGCCTTCCGGCCAATCCAGCTCCGATGTGGATCTGGTGGTGAAAACCTATGATCAAATGATAGAACAGTTAAAGGCCAAGGGTCAGACCTTGCAGAAGCTTTACGACAATGCCCGTGACCGGGCCGAGCAGAGTGAACTGATAAAAAAACAGATCGTGGACAGCATTGACAAGCCCCTGATCACACTGGACAGGAACGGAGAAGTAACCTCGTTCAACCGGGCGGCGGCCCAATTGGCAGGAGGGAGTGAGGCTGCAAATATCGCCCGATGGCTAAAAGAGAACAATCTTCCGGCCCGGATCGAGAACAAAAAGCCGCAGGTGTGGGAATCAAATAATTTAAAATACGGACCCCGGTGTCTGCAGGCCGAACAGTATGATCTTACCGATCCCGGGGGACAAAGCTCCGGCAGCGTCATAGCGGTGGCCGATATCACCGAGATCAGAAACATGGAGGAACAGGCCCGGCTTTACGACAGCGTACTGCTGATGGCCCAGGCTTCCCAAAAACTGCTGGAGAAGATCACGCCCGAGATAGCGGCCTTAAAGGATCCGGCCTGCGCTGCCTTGGCCCAGCCAGGCCTGTGGCAAAAACATGTGGCCGAGATCGAGCGGGCGGTGGAGGACATGGGACAGTATCTGACCTACCAGCCGGCCGGGGTGCCGGAAGCAGGATATTCTGAGATCATTTATGCTTCCCAGGCCATGGCCGATGTGCTGGAGATGGCCAGAAAGGTGGCCAAGACAGAGAGCACGGCGCTGATCACCGGGGAATCCGGCACCGGCAAGGAACTGGTGGCCAGGGCCATCCACCGCCAGAGCCCCAGGAACTCCGGACCTTTCGTTTCCATCAACTGCGGGGCGCTGCCCGAGACGCTTTTGGAATCGGAGCTTTTCGGATATTTGCGGGGCGCATTCACCGGGGCAGCCAAGGATAAACCTGGGCTGTTAAAGGCGGCCGAGGGCGGCACTTTCTTCCTGGACGAGATAGGAGAACTGCCGCTTTCTCTTCAGGTAAAGCTTTTACGGGTCCTTCAGGAGCGCGAGGCCACCCCGGTGGGCGGCACCAAGCCGTTCAAGGTTGATATCCGGCTGATAGCGGCCACCAACCAAAACCCGGAACAATTGGTAAAGGCGGGGAAATTCAGGCAGGATTTGTATTTCAGGCTTAATGTATTTCCCATTGAAATGCCCCCGCTGCGCCGGAGGCCCGAGGATATCATTTTATTGGCCAATCATTTTGCCGAAAAACACTGCCAAAAGACCAAAACCGCGGTCAAACACTTCAGCAAGGCCAGCCTGGAGATATTGACCGGTTATCAGTGGCCGGGCAACGTGAGGGAACTGGAGAACGCAGTGGAACGGGCGGTGGTGATGGCCATGGGGAATCTGATCAAGCCGGAGCACCTGAAAATTACGGAAGAAGAAGGGCAAAGTGTCTCCAAAAATGAAAAAGGGCTGGGTTTGCTGGAAGTATCGGCCAGGGCGGCGGCCGCCTCCGAGTCCCAGATGATCAAAGAAATGCTGAAGGAAACCGGAGGCAATAAAAGCGAAGCTTCCCGCAAGTTAAAGATCAGCTACCGGGTGATGCTGAAAAAGATCAAGGATTACCAGTTGGGGTAACCAGTTTATCGCGAATGACCAGTAGAGACAAATTATTACTTTTGGGTAATAGTAAAAGATGGTTTATTAGGGAATCAAATTTTGCACAAATCTTCATAACCTACTGCCCAGTAGTATGATAATCAGTTAATTTTAACCTGGCATGAACATTGCATATTTAATTATAGCGGGAGGTAAAAAACCATGAAAGAAAAAGGGTTCACATTAATCGAGTTAATGGTGGTGGTGGTGATTATTGGCATTGTGGCGGGATTTTCAATCCCTTCGTTTATTCGCACAATACCCACCGCCAGATTAAAAGACTCGGCTGATGACCTCAGGGGCAAATTGATGATAGCCCGGATAAAGGCAATAGGAGAAGGAGTTCCCTATATAGCGGTTTTTACGGAGAATGGCACCAGTTTTAACATAGTTAAAGATATCAACAGCAGCGAAACTGTAGATGGAGGTGATATAACCACCACCATTTCATTTGCCACCGGCATAACCAGCGATGAAGTTCCGGACGCTAATGTTGACGGGGATGCGGTGATAATATTTTCACCCAGGGGTGAGGCGACGGTGCCGGGCGGGGTAAGGCTTACCAACACCCGCAATGAAAAGGTTACCGTTGACGTCGTCACTTCCGGATCCGTTTTGAAGCATTAACATTAAGGAGCAATAATGAAATCAAACATTTTTAATAAAATCCGCCCGGTTAAGGGCATGACCATGGTGGAGCTTTTAATGGCAATGGTAGTCCTTACCGTTGGTTTGCTTTCAATCGCCGGGGTGGTACCGATGGCCATGAGGCAGATAACCAAGAACCGGGTGGTGACCAAGGCATTGGAATACAGCCAACAGGAGATGGAGACCTTAAAAAGGCTGGGTTTTGACAACTTGGCTTTGGTTAGCACCGACCATTTCAATCCCGGCGGGGACACCAGATACGAGACCTGGATCACGGTTACCAACACCATAGGCGGCATGGCAACCATCAGAATGGTAACGGTGAGCACTTCCATGAGGCCGGGAGTGGCTGAAGCCGATCTGCAACCAGACGATGTGATCACCATTACAAGTTATTTTACCCGGTAGCAATAAAACCAATAAACTAGGAGGCAACAATCATGAGCGCCAAACGTATTTTAAAGGGGAAGGGATTTACCCTGATAGAACTGATGATAGTTCTGGTAATGCTCTCCCTGATCGTGGCAGCGGCTATGTCGGTGTTCATCCAAAGCCAAAAAGCCAAACGCAACACCGAATTGGTGGCCGAGGCCCAGCAGACCGCCCGGGTTATGGTGGACATGCTGGCCGATGACATCCGGTCGGCCGGGTTTGGCGCCAATGCCCTGGCCGGGCATTATCCCATTGTTTATGCCGCGCCCTTTGATCTGATGATCTCGGCTAATATGGCGCCATACCCTGATTCAGTAACCAATCACATGCCTCCCAGGGCCATAGATCCAGGCGCCTCCCCGCTGCCCGGCGGAGATCTCTATACCGGAGGCACCGGATACAACGACGGAGCCGAGACCATTCGTTACAGCTTTGATTCCGACAATGACGGTGAAATTACCGCCGCCGACCGGGGGGACGATCTGGAGGAAACCCTGACCCGCAATGACAGCCTGTACTCCCTGACCCGTCAAGTATACGGTGATAACGGCACCGATAACGGCGGAACAGTTCTACCGGTGGGCGTGGCCCGTTCCAATTTCCCGGTCCGGTCAAGCGGCACCCCAGTCTATCCCTTGTTCAGCTACTGGATATACAACGCCACCACCGGCAAAGATGAACTTTACGGAGCCGCCAACGACAGCGTATTCACCGATGCCGAAATTGAAGCCTTGACACCGGTGCCCACGGCCCAGCTTAAGGACATTTCCAAGATAGGGGTGACCGTTACCACCGCTACCAGGACCCCTAATTCCAAAGGTCTTTACGAAATCGTGACGGTCACCACCATCACCAGCATAACCCGCAACCGGCCGCTAAAAGAAGCCAAGACCATATCCGGCCGGGTGGGTCTGGATGAAAACGGCAATCACATCCTGGATGCCAGCGAGCCGGGCATCGCCGACATAGAAGTGCAGGACCTTACCGACGGTCAGATCCAAATGACAGCCAATGATGGAACCTACAGTTTTAGTGTGGAACCCAAGACCCACAACATAAAATGCGTGGTTCCCACACCAGACTGCGGGGTCAGCAGCGCCTATAAAGCCTCCGGGACCACCGATACCTTGGTCAATGTCACATCAGTCAGCGCTTCAAATGTAAATTTCCCGTTGCTGAGCTACACTGCGGGCTGGGCCAACGGGATCACCTACCTGGATGTCAACAACAATGGTGCATACGACTCGGGCACCGATAGCCCACTGCCGGGCTGTTCGGTCTTTCTTAAAAATGCCTCCAAGCTCGTTTATTCCGGCAGCGACGGTTCATATTGCCTGGTGGCCGAGCCCGGCAACGACAGCCTGATCTGCCGCCCGCCTTCGATAGACTACGTGCCTTCCTCTATCAGCAAACTGATTACAATCACCGGGAACGCCTACACCACCAACAATTTCGGTTTTAAGCTGGGCGGCAAGGGGATAATAAGGGGCAAGGTCTACCGGGACGCCGCCCCCATCGGCAGTTACAACAATGAAGCCGGCATCGGCAATGTCCGGATAGTGGTTTACCAAGGCCCGGCTCCCGCCACGGAAAGATACATTACAGACGGCTATACAGAATCCGACGGGACCTTTAGAATTGAAGCGCCGGAAGCGTTGGTGTCCGATCCCTACAACATCGTGGAAACCGATTCGGCCGGGTGGGTTTCCACCACTCCCAACCGGGTTTACATCGGAGCCCTGGCGGCCGGCGATTCCACCTCCATGAAGTACTTTGGCGATGTGAAGATAGACACTGTCCGGATACCGGCTGCCAAGGTGCTGTGTATGACCGTCAAGAATTTCTTTGAATGGCAGACCACCACGGCCACCAACGATACCGCCACCGCCAAGCGGGACCCCGACATCGTGCTGGGTACCAAGTACGTCAGCACCTCCACCGGCAACATCCGGGGCTGGTTCAGCAAACGCTACAAGATAGACAACAGCCAGGAAACAGTGGTCAAGAACCTGTTCGACGCAGCGGCCAGCATCTATATGTACGAAAAAGTGACCGGCACCGCGGCCGACATCAAGTCCATAGCCAGCGATACCCTGGACGACATGGGCAGCAAGGGCTACACCGGGACCAACGGAAACATCAATTTTTACCGGACCCGGCCGGATCTGGTGCTGGGCCTGGACAACACCGCGGTATCCAGTCCCACTTATAACGTGGTGGTCTGGCCTACCATCAACAACGATTCCGCCACCACCTCCTCGCGGGGCCGGGCCCAGTGGACCACCAACATACCCTCCACGCCCAATTTCAAACTGACGGCGGTTGACGCCCGCAACAAGGTGAACGCCGTGGTCACCGGCAACTTTGACAGCAACGGGTTCCCGGACATCGTGGCCGGTTATTCCGGCACCACCGCCAACACCGGCGGGTTCGTGCTGTGGATCAACACTGCTTACACCGGCTATACCGGCAACTGGACCAACAAACAGGTGCGGCAGTTTCCCGATCCACCGGCTGCCCAGCAGTTCACAGGGATGGGAGAGGTCAAGGGCTTGGCGGCAGGGAACTTATTGGGCGATTCCAAAACCGACTTAGTGGCAGGCCTGAGGACCGGCGATTATCAGGGCGAGATAAGGATCTACACCGGCGCGGGGGCCAGCCCCTGGTTCAACCTGACCACCACCCTGACCTATGCCGGGGTGCAGGGCGAGGTCACCGGGATCAAGATACTGGACTGCAATAACGACAGCCGCAGCGACATCATTGCCATAGTCAAGACCGAGAATTACAAGGGCGAGGTCCAATTATGGCTCAACAACGGGGACAACACCTTTGGCCGGCTGGACGCGGGCAATTGGATACCGACCTACGTGGCCGAGCTGTCGGACGGCGAGCCGATATCGCTGGATGCGGCCAAGATGAACTGGGCCACCGCCATTTATCCGCACGTGGTGGTGGGTCTCAAGACCGGCACCTTCAGCGGCAAGACCCTGATGTTCGACTGCGACGGGGGCGTCCTTCCCGAGACCGGCACCGATCCTTCCTATGGCATGTTCACCGGCGAAGTGGCCACGGTGGGCATCGGCGACTTTAATCTGGACGGACATATGGACATCGCAGTGGCTGAGCGTAAGTCCGACACCGAGGGCAACCTGATAATCTACTTCCCGGTATTCCAATAAGCAACAGCGAAAAAGAAAAACCATTTTATAAAAGGAGAAACTAAAATGAAGAACATCATTAAACAGGAAAAGGGCATAGCCCTGGTAATATCGCTGATGCTTATTCTGGTGATGTCGGTAATGGTGGCCGGATTCATGCTGACCATCACCAACGAGCAGAAGATGGGCGGGAACCAGGTGCGTTACATAGAGGCCCTGAACGTGGCCGAGGCCGGGATCAGCGAGGCTGCCGCCCGGATCGGAGTCGGCACCAGCTCGGCCAATTTCATCGGTGAGGGGACAAACCCCGGCAGCGCCAGTTGGCAAGCGAAATTGGTGGATTCGGACGACCTGCCGACCGCTGCCTCCGGGTCCAATGTGGTGTACTATTCCTCCATCCAGCCGGATGGCTCCGGCCTGCAGTACTCGGTAAGCCAATGGGACAACAACCCTGATACCATCTATGCCCTGACGGTGCGCTACAAGACCGACGAAGCCGGGACCGGAATTTATTACTACAATCATGCCACCGGAGCCGAAACCCTGGTGGTCGGGCCTTCCTACAGCGCTCCCAGTCTTAACCATTCGCCGGTCTATATTGCCCGGAGCACCGGGATGGTGGGCAATGTCAGACGTTCGGTGGAAGTGAACCTGACCCAGCAGAGATTTACCTTTGCCACTAACGCAGCAGTGGCCTGCGATGCCGGAGTATTCAAGACCGGCTTCTTCTGCGCCTGTGGTCATAACCATAGCATCAATACTCCCTGGGGAACAGGAGTTAAAAAGGGCGCGAATCAATTCCCCTGCATACCCTACGAATTATGCGATCCCAACCGGACCCCGGCCGGAGACAGCGCGGCAGGCTGCCTGAAGGCCATCACCACTTCCGGTGATGTGATCGATCAGCCAGGAAACGGGAACAACGGCGGAGCCTTCGGCTACCCCGAGCCATTATCAACCACAGAACCTCCGTTAAAACAAATATGGGAAATATTCGGCTTTGCTGATTCAATAGATTTCAAGAACGCGTTTACCTTTAGAACAGTCAACAGCGTAGGCGAACTCGGCGGCGATCCCAACGGTTTTGTGGAATTTAACTGCGACGTAAACTTCGCGGATGTAGGAGCCACCCAGGTTCACGGAATATGGTGGATCAAGGGGAATTTCTTTGCCGGCTCCGAGCAATTCAAGGGTCTGATTTATGCCGAATCAGACTGCGACATGACCGGAAAATTCTGGATTCTGGGAGCCCTGCTGGCCAAAGGGGATGTGACCCTGAGCGGAGTAGGCCAGCCCCGGGGACGCGGCATGCACTTCAGGGGCAATGCCGATGTGCTTTATTCCAGCGAAGCGGTTTCACAGGAGTTATCAAACAGCAGCAATAGCGGCCTAAAACAGCTGGCCTGGCGCGAGGTAAACATTCATTAAATTATTGATCAAAAAGCCGTTCCGGAAAATTCCGGAACGGCTTTTTTGTTTGACTTTTGGCTTGGTTTATATTATACTTAATAGTTATTTTGGTAATTAGTAACTCGTTAAAAACAAGCGAGTTATATTCAATTGACCTGACTACGCTCTGCCTGCTCCAAGGCTTCCTCCCACGCAACTACAGCGTCGGACAAACCATAATCAGTTTACTGCTCCAATTCACAAACATCTAATCCCAAGCCACTGTCAGATGCAGGTATTCATAAATGAATCGGCCTTCTGGGGCCTGTTGGTCTCGGCCATCGAGGTCTATAAAAAAGAATCCTACGGCCTGCTGCTGGGCCACAAGGACGGCGACATGTTCATGGTGGTCAACGCCGTGGCCTGCCAGAAGGCCGAGCGTCATTCCACCTGGGTCAAAGCCCGGGACAAGTCATACGCCCGGATCGTCAATTTCTTCAAGAACCTGCCAAACCTGTACGTGGTAGGGGATTTTCACTCTCATCCTCTGCATAACACAGAATTAAGCGATGATGACATCGACGGGATGAAGCCGGGCCAGATATACATAGTGCTGGAGATCAAGGACAAGGCGAAGGACAAATACTGGGGATACAACGATGACGGTACACTCTCCGGCACCACCGACAGCTGGTTCATCAAAGTGGCGGCCTATTACATAGACCCGGAAACCCTGAAGCCCAAAATGGCCGATGTGCTGTGCCCGTTCGCCATTGGATTCGACATCAAGCCCAAGGAAAGAAAGCGCAATGGACAAGGCTGAGTTCTCTCACACTAAGCCACGGAGGAGAATACCTCATCACACAAAGCCACTAAGAACACAAAGGATTACTTTAAACACGGGGATGAATTAAAAACCTTTGCGGTTTTGCGTCTTTATGTGAGAGAAAGGTTTCTATCTATGAACGAAAATGAAATTGGAGAGATCGTAGTTGATGCCGCAGTCGCTGTTCATAAAGAACTTGGTCCAGGATTGCTGGAAACAGTGTATGAAGTGGTGATGGCACATGAATTGGAGAAAAGGGGTTTAACGGTTAGCCGTCAAGTAATCGTTCCCATCGAATGCAGAGGTATAAAATTTGAAGAAGGTTTTCGGGCAGACCTGATCATAGAAAATAAAGTGATAATCGAGTTGAAATCTGTTGAAGCCATAAGTAAAGCGCATAAAAAACAAGTGTTAACATACTTGCGTCTAACTGGGTGTAAACTCGGGTATTTGTTGAATTTCGGCGAAGCTTTGATGAAAAACGGAATATCAAGGGTAATTAACGGAAGTATTACATAACTCTCAGTATTTTTGTGTCTTGGCGTGAGAAATTTACCTATCACACGGAGTCACTAAGAACACGAAGGGAATGTTTTATCACACAAAGTCACGGAGAACACAAAGATCTCCTTTAAACACGGAGATTAAAAATAACCTTAGTACCTTTGTGTCTTGGTGTGAGAAATTTACCCATCACACGGAGCCAGGGAGAACACTAAGAGTTACCTCAAACACGGAGAAAAAATAGCCTTAGTGTCTTTGTGTCTTTGTGTGAATAAAGTGCCAAAAAAGAAGGAAAACGGAACTGATCATGGACAATAAACTGGAACAACTGGAAAAAAGATACCGGGAGCTGGAGTCACAGCTGTCCGATCCGGCGGTGCTGGCCAACCAGGCCAAGTTCCGGGATTACGCCCGGGAGCACCGCTCCCTGGGCGCCACCATCTCCAAATACGACGAGCTGAAGAGCCTGCGCCGGCAGATCGAGGACAGCCGGGCCATGGTCACCGCCGACGAGGACCCCGAAATGACCGCCATGGCCAAGGCCGAGCTGGAGGAACTGGAGCCGAAGCTAAAAATCCTGGAGGAAGAGATCAAGGCCATGCTGGTGCCCAAGGACCCCAACGATTTCAAGAACGCCATCGTGGAGGTGCGGGCCGGCACCGGGGGCGATGAGGCCGCGCTTTTTGCCGGGGACCTGTTCCGGCTTTACACCCGCTATGCCGAGCGCAAGGGCCTTAAGATAGACCTGATGAACTCCAACCCCACCCAGCTGGGCGGATTCAAGGAAGTGACCTTCGGGGTGGAGGGCGAGGGGGCCTACGGGCTGTTCCGCTACGAAAGCGGGGTCCACCGGGTGCAGCGGGTGCCCCGGACCGAGGCCTCGGGGAGGATCCACACCTCGGCCGCCACCGTGGCGGTGATGCCCGAAGCCGAGGAGGTGGACATCCAGATAAATCCCGCCGACCTGAAGATAGACATCTACTGCTCCTCCGGGCCGGGCGGCCAGTGCGTCAACACCACCTATTCCGCCGTCCGCCTGACCCACCTTCCCACCGGGGTGGTGGTGGCCTGCCAGGACGAGCGCTCCCAGATGAAGAACAAGGCCAAGGCCCTCAAGATCCTGCGCTCCCGGGTGCTGGAGAAGATCGATGAGGAACGCCACGCCAAGGAAGCACTGGACCGCAAGAGCCAGGTGAAATCGGGCGACCGCAGCGAAAAGATCCGGACCTACAACTTCCCCCAGAACCGGGTGACCGACCACCGGATAGGGGTGACCCTGCACAGCCTGGACCAGGTGCTGGAGGGGCACATTGACCAGCTGGTGGAGGGGCTGATCAAGGAGGCCCAGGCCGAGGAGCTGGCCACGGCCCTGGAATAGTGGGTTCTACCACAAAGGCACCAAGACACAAATTAAAGAATATTTTTCCCCTCGATACTTTCGGAAAATCAGCGACGATCTGCGTTAATCAGCGTCCCATAAAATCACCAGTTTCTTAAAACATTCAACGCATCAAACAATGACCATCGGCCGGCTGCTGCAATGGGGCGCTGAGGCGCTGAGACAGAAGGGCATCGAGAGCCCGGAACTGGAATCAGAGATCCTGCTTTCCTTTGTCTTCAAATGCGGCCGGGCCCGGCTGTTCCTGAAAAATTCCGAACATGTTCCCAAAGCCCTGGAGTCCAAATTCAGGCGGGCGGTGGTCCAGCGGAAGACCCGCAAGCCCTGGCAGTACATCACCGGAGAGACCGAATTCTACGGGCTGAAGATAAAAGTAAACAGGAACGTTTTGATCCCCCGGCCCGAGACCGAGCTTTTAGCCGAAGCGGTCATCAAACGCTGGAAGCCGGAGTGGTCAACAGTCCTGGATATAGGGGCCGGCAGCGGAGCCATCTCGATAGCCCTGGCCAGGAACCTTCCAAACGCAAAAATCTGTGCCAGCGAGATCTCGCCTGGGGCCTGGGCGCTGGCCAAAAGGAACGTGGCAGCAAACGAACTTTCCCGCCGGGTGAAAATAGTTAAAGCTGACCTTTTCCCCAATCTAAAACAGAGTTACGACTGCATAGTCTCCAATCCCCCGTACATTCCCTCCGGTCAGTTGAAGTCCTTGCAGCCCGAAGTTTCTCTTTACGAGCCCTGGCAGGCCCTGGACGGGGGCCGGGACGGACTGAAATTCTACCGCCTTATCTCCAAGAAACTGAAAGACTATTTGAACCCCGGCGGCCTGCTGGCCCTGGAAATAGGGCAGGGGCAGGGATCCCAGGTCCGGGAGCTGCTGAAAAAATCTGATCCGGGAATTAAAGTAGATATCATCAAGGACTATTCCAAAATACAGCGGATAGTGCTGGCTTACGGCTGATCAAAATTAGTCTTGGGCATTATTGACAAGCCTGGCATAATAGGATATCATTAGAATTTATACCGCTATAAACCATTACAACTTCTTTGGAAAAATGAGGATAGAAACCCACCCAATTCTGGATTTTCAAAGAGGCCCCAAGGTCACTTTTTACTTTGAGGGCCGGCCCGTGGAAGGCTTTTCGGGCGAAACCGTCGCGGCTGCGCTTCATGCCGCCGGGGTCAAGATATTGCGCCACAGCGTCAAGCTCAACCGGCCCCGGGGCTTTTTTTGCGCCATCGGCAAATGCTCGTCCTGTTTGATGGAGGTGGACGGCGTGCCCAACGTCTTTTCCTGCATCACCCCAATAAAGGAGGGTATGCAGGTGAGGCGCCAGCAGGGCCGCGGCCGGATCACCCTGGACTGAGCGCATCTCGTATACGTTACTACATTAATACCCTAAATACTCAATTTCATGAATGCTCTTGACTTTTTGATAATCGGCGGCGGGCCGGCCGGCCTGATGGCGGCGCTGGCGGCTTCGGACTTCGGCCTAAAGCCACTGGTGATAGACGAGAACCAGAAGCTGGGCGGCCAGTTGATCAAGCAGACCCATATGTTCTTCGGCAGCAAGGCGGAGAGGGCCGGCACCCGGGGCTTTGACATCGGGATCGAGCTGGCCGGAGAGATGGAAAAACGGGGGATAGAGGTCTGGAACAATTCCCCGGCGGTGGGCTACTATCCCGACGGCACGGTGGCGGTGCTCAAGAACGACAAGCTTCACGGCTTAAAGCCCAAAGCGGTGCTGGCAGCCACCGGGGCCTCGGAGAACTTCGTCACCTTTCCCGGAAGCGACCTACCGGGGGTCTACGGAGCCGGTGCGGTGCAGACCCTGATGAACGTGTACGGCATCAGGCCCGGGCAAAGCGTGCTGATGATCGGCTCGGGCAACATCGGGCTGATCGTCTCCTACCAATTGATGCAGGCCGGGGTCAAAGTCCAGGCCATCATAGAAGGCCTGCCCAACATCGGGGGCTACCTGGTGCACGCCTCCAAGATCGCCCGGGCCGGGGTGCCCATCCTGACCGGGCATACCATCCTGGAAGCAACGGGGGAGAATCAGGTGACGGGCGCGGTGATTTCCAAAATAGACGACCAGTGGCAGCCGGTTGCAGGCAGCCAGCAGAACATAGAGTGCGACACCATCTGCCTGGCGGTGGGCCTGACGCCCCTGACCGAAATGCTGTGGCAGGCCGGATGCCAGATGAACTACGTACCTGAACTGGGCGGCCAGGTGGCCTGGCACGACGAGCTGATGATGACCTCCATCCCCGGGATCTTCACCGCCGGTGACGTGACCGGGATCGAAGAAGCCTCCACCGCCATGCTGGAGGGGGAACTGGCCGGGCTGGGAGCGGCCAAATACCTTAAGGGCGATTCCAAAGAACTGCAGTGCCGGATAGATGACACCGCCTGCCGTTTGGCGGGGCTAAGAGCCGGACCCTTCGGGCAGAAGGCCAGGGAAGGGAAGTGCAAGCTGGCGGAATGCCGACGTACATAGGTATAAAAGGTTTGAAACGTTCAAAAGGTTGAAAAGTTAAGAATGGCTGGCTGGACCGAAGCCAATAGATAAATGAATGGAAATTAAAATGAAACCAAGATCATTCCAGTGGTTGGGTCTCTTCGTTCTGTTCTTAAGCAGTTTGGCCTATGCCCAGACCACCCGCGATAGCTTGTATGTTAGGACCTTGGGATCCTATCCCTCGGGACAGTCGTATTCGGTCAAATGCTTTCAGAACGGCGGGCACGACTACGCCTTGGCGGTTTTCGGCGAGGGGATCCGAATAATAAATATTGATTCGATTGCAAAACCGAAAGTAGTCAGCGCTTTGACTTTATATAATTGTGGGCACATTATTGATATCACGATTCAGGGTTCATTTGCTTATTTATCGGGCGGATATGATGGTTTATGGATAGTTGATATATCCGACCCTTATAATCCCGTAAAGAAAGGCCACTGTCCATTACCAACAGCTATTAACTTAATAACCGTTAATGCCCAATATGCTTTTGCCGGAACACATTACGATGAAACCACGGGGGGATTGCATATTGTTGATATAAGCGACCCGGACAATCCTTTCATGGTGACCACTTATGATTCACGCTTTGTCGGTGGCGTTGCTACCAAGGATTCGCTGGTGTTTGTTACTTTTGACGGGAAACTACATGTTCTAAATGTTGTTAATCCAATGGATATTAAAACACTCTTTATTGATTCCACCAATGGTCTTGCGGGCACCTTGTTAATAAGCGGTAATTACCTTTATGCTAACGCCAATGTTTACAATATAACCGATCCTGCCAACCCGGTACATTTCCCCACGTCAGAGTTTACTTCAGGAACCGGCATTCACTGCTATAATTTTGTGATCAGGGATAGTGCCATATATGGTGCAAGCGCAGACCTGGAAGTCAATAAACTGGAAGATTCGGTCACTGTTAGTCACTTGGCAACTTATGATCCTATAGGGTATGTGTTTTATCTTGATGCTATAAATAAAAAGCTGTGCGTAGCCAGCTGCCTTTCCACGGAATTTAACGGCATAACAATATACGATATATCATCACTATTTAACCCTCAATTGATGTCATATGTCCCCACTCTGACTCCTTTTGCAGCCAACGGACATGTGAATGTACACAATGATACTATTGTAGCATACGGCAAAGGGCTTGAGATATATGATGCGGTGTATCCACCCAAACCCAAATTGATAGCTACTTATTATGATACGGCACGTTGTTTTTACAATCTTACTTGGTATCAAAATCATATATATGCGGCTGATCCAATCGGAATATGGGCTTTTGATTTTGCCTCAAAAGAATCCCTCCATTTAACAGACACTTTTTGCTTTCCTTCGCCTAACTGGGCGACGTATGGTTTCACTATTGCTGACAGTACAATTTATTTCTCTTTGGACAGTACCTTATGGATGGTTGACATATCAGATCCTGATAGTTTTGGTAATATTAAGACTTACGTTACAGAGGACTATATTATTGATATAGTAAAGCAAAATGGTTTAATATTTGCGGCAAACAATAACGATGGTCTTAATATATTTAATGTGTCAAATGAGGACAGTGTTTATAAAGTCGGCAATTATAGCACAACAGATTATGCCTGGGGTGTTGTTTTGTCAAACGGCCACGCATATGTATCAAATGGTGATGCAGGTTTGGAAATAATTGATATTGCAGATCCTTCCAGCCCGCAAAAAGTCGGCAACTTTAATGTTTATGGTTACTTAAATAAAGTGGATGTAGATTCGAACATTTTGTATGTTGTTAATAGTAATTTTGGGAGTGCCCAAGATAGTGCTGGGCTTAAAGTGATTGATTTAAGCGACCCTGCCAACCCACAACAAATCGGATATTACTATCTGGGTTATTTTGACAAAGGTATGAACCAATGGTACAGCATGTTGCAGGAAGTTACCTTTGATAAAAATCATATTTATTTAAATTCCCCTTCATACGGACTACAGATATGTGAATATTACGGGCCCAACGGTGTTTTAACAAACGATTCTGAAGACGAGCTTAATTATCGTTTTAAATTGCTTGGCTCATATCCAAACCCTGCGGTGAACTTTCTATCAATAAGCTACGAGATAACAACTCCCGGACTATACGAATTTTCCGTTTATAATGTTCTGGGTCAGAAAATATCATTGATTGACAAGGGCAATAAAGTTCCGGGCAAATATACCCTAAAATGGAATTGTAAAGACTCCAATGGAAATAAGGTCGCCCCAGGGGTGTATTTCTACCAACTTCGAGACAAAGGCAATAACCGAGTCACAAAGAAAACAGTAGTGATCAAGTAATGCTTTCCGATAAACTAAGATCAACTGGGATAGCAGATACCGCCGACATCCAGGCAGCCTGGCCCTCCGAGGAACGCCTGAAGAAGGGCCGGGCCCTTCGGGCAGAAGGCCAGAGAAGGGAAGTGCAAACTGGCGGAATGCTGGATCAAAACTGTTTGAAACGGGTTAGGCCGGTTGTATATAGCGAAATCAATTGAAGGTCAAGGGGAATAAAATGAAACCGAAATCATACCGGTGGTTGTTTCTTTTAGTTCCATTCATTAGCGGCTTTGCCTACGGCCAGACAACCTGCGATAGCTTGTATGTTAGGACCTTGGGCTCCTATCCCTCGGGACAATCTTATTCGGTCAAATGCTTCCAGAACGACGGGCATGATTACGCCTTAGGTATTTTTGGCGAGGGGGTCCGCATAATAAATATTGATTCGGTTGCAAAACCGAAAGTGGTCAGCGCTTTGTCTTTGTACAACTGCGGACGCATAACCGATATAACCATTCAAGGCACATTTGCTTATTTAATGGGCGGATACGCTGGCTTATGGATAGTTGACGTTTCCGACCCCTATAATCCGGTGAAGAAAGGGTATTGCCCATTATCGTCTTCGAGCAATCTTGTCGCTGTTAATTCTCAGTACGCGTTTGCCGGAGTATTTTACGATGAAACCACGGGGGGATTGCATATTGTTGATATAAGCGACCCGGACAATCCTTTCTTGGTGACCACTTATGATTCACGCTTTGTCGGTGGCGTTGCTACCAAGGATTCGCTGGTGTTTGTTACTTTTGACGGGAAACTACATGTTCTAAATGTTGTTAATCCAATGGATATTAAAACACTTTATATTGACTCTATAAATACCATAAGTTCATCAGGCAAGGGTTTATTGATAAATGCTAATTACCTTTATTCCAATACTAACATTTACGATATAGCTGATCCGGCCAATCCGGTGCATTATTCTACGTCAGATTTTAGTTCTGGTGCGGGTTGCTACAATTTTGTCATACAAGACAGTGCTTTATATGGGGCGTGCGGTGGTATCTTAGATTTAGCAATTAATAAGATTGTTGACCCAGTAACGATCACAAATTTAGGTAGCATGGATACTCCAGGTTGGGGCAATTATCTTGATGCCATTAGTGAAAAATTATGTATGGCAAGTTCTTTGTCTCCTGATTTTAACGGGATATCAATATATGATATTTCAACACCCTATACGCCACAAATTGCTTCGTATATTACTGATTTAAAATCATATGGGAATAGCAAATTAATAGCAAGAAGCGATACTGTATTCTTATGTGGGAGGGGGATTGAGATCTACGATGCGGTAGACCCAAACAAAATAAAATTGATTGCGGCATTTTATGACATTAATCGTTCATTTGAGGATGTGATTTGGGACCAAAACTATATCTATGCTGTTGATGGGCTGAGCGGGTTATGTGCATATGATTATTCATCAAAAGATTCGCTACGATTAACTGATTCACTTTATCTTTCGGAATATTATCTGTCAATCACTGCCTCTGGTAACACTGTTTTTGTTGGTGCAGATAACAACTTGAAAGTGGTTGACATATCAAACCCTGATAGTCTAATATCCCTTGGTCAAACTGTTTTTACTGATTATGTTTGGGATATTGAAGTTAAAAATGATTTAGCATATATCGCCAATGGTCAGCAGGGCCTTTACATATATAACGTGGCCAACAAAGACAGTCTTTATGAAGTAGGGCATTGCCTGACGCCGGGCTCAGCTTGTGGAGTTATTATTAATGGAAATTATGCCTATATAGCGGACTATGATTCGGGCTTGGCAATTGTTGACATTGGTGATGCGGCTAATCCCCAGGTTATAGGCTCCCTTGACACACCCGGTTTGGCGCGGTATGTCGCCTTTGATACCAGTTTAATATATCTGATGGACGACAGCACCGGGATCAGGGTAATTGATGCAAGTGTCCCAGTAAATCCCCAGGAAGTGGGTTATTACTCGCTAAGATATTATGAGCCTGGGATGGGTGAATCTTATAATTACATGAAAAGCATTTGTTCTGGTGCCGGTCATATTTATGCAAATACATTATATGGCCTGCAGATATATGAATATTACGGACCGAACGGTGTTTTAGCAAACGATTCTGAATTTGAGTCTAATTATTGTTTTAAGTTAATTGGCTCATATCCAAACCCTGCAGTGAACTTTCTATCAATAAGCTACGAGATAACAACTCCCGGCACATACGAATTGTCAATTTATAATGTTCTGGGCCAGAAAATATCATTGATCGATAAGGGCAATAAAGTTCCCGGCCAATATACCCTAAAATGGAATTGCAAAGACGCCAACGGCCACAAGGTTGCCCCAGGGGTGTATTTCTACCAACTTCGCGACAAAGGCAACAACCGAGTTACCAAGAAAACAGTAGTGATCAAGTAAATGCTTTCCGAAAAACTAAAATCGACCGGCCTGGCCGATGCCTCCGACATCCAGGCAGCCTGGCCCTCCGAAGAAAGGCTGAAGAAAGGCCCGGTGGTCATCGTGGAATGCTTCCAACAGATCCCCTGCAACCCCTGCGAGACCAGCTGCCCCCAGAAAGCCATAGTGGTGGGTGAGGACATCAACGCCCTGCCCCGGGTGGACCACTCCAAATGCAACGGCTGTACCATCTGCGTCTCACGCTGCCCGGGGCTGGCCATCTTCGTGATAGACCAAAAATATTCCGAGACCGAGAGCGCCATCACCATGCCCTACGAGTTCCTGCCCCTGCCGGAGAAGGGCCAGGTTGTGGAAGCGCTGGACCGGGAAGGCAAAAACTGCTGCCGGGCAAAAGTCATCCGGGTGGTAAACACCAAGGCCCAGGACAAGACGCCGCTGGTGACTTTGGCCATCCCCAAGGGCAGGGAAAAGGATGTCAGGTTCTTTAAACTAGTTCCCTGATGCCTCTTACCACAAAGACACCAAGGCACAAAACGACTCTTCACAATTTACAATTCACGATTTGGCTTGATGTCTTAGTAGCGTAGTAGCTGATTTAGTAAAAAACAAATATAAACCAATAAACAAAAGGGACGTTATGGGCAAACTGAAAATGATCCTGCTGGCCTGCCTGCTGATGCCCGTTCTGGCTTTGGGGCTGGAGCCGCCCACCGATCTTAAATTGGCGGATGCTCCTAACGATGACGGTTCCATAATCATCATCACCTGGAAGCCGTCGGTCTCCGAAAGCGAGCCCGGCTTTGCCGGCTATAACATCGAACGGTCGGAATTCCCGTCCGACTCGTTTGCCATGATAGCCTGGGTGCCAAAGGGGACCGATGTCCACGAGGACAATTCCATCGAGGCCATGGGCAAAAACTTTTATTACCGGATAGCGGCGGTGACCGAGGACAGCATTATCGCTTTGAGCGCCATTGCCGGTCCGGTCGCCACCTGCCAAAGCTGGTTCCATACCGGCAAGCTCAATACCTTGTTCGGCACCATCCTGTTCATCTCCATCACCATGCTTTATATCTTCTGGGCCCGCCGGGGCAACCTGTTCATCCGGCGCATCGCCGGCCTGGATGCGGTGGAAGAGGCGGTGGGCAGGGCCACCGAGATGGGCAAGCCCATCCTTTACTGCAACGGCATCGGGCTGATAGACTCCATTTCCACCGTGGCGGCGCTGAACATACTGGGGCAGATTTCCAAGAAAACAGCCGAGTACGATACCCCCTTGCTGGTTCCCACCGCCGACCCGGTGGTCCATGCGGTGGCCCGGGAAATGGTGAAAGAGGGATACAACAGCGCCGGCCGTCCCGACCTGTTCAAGGAAGACTCGGTCTATTTCATCACCAGCGACCAGATGGGCTATGCCGCTGCCCTGGCCGGGATCATGTCCCGGGAAAAGCCGGCCACCAACTTTTTCATGGGCTATTATGCCGCCGAGTCACTGGTGCTGGCCGAATCCGGAGCGGCCACCGGAGCCATCCAGATAGCCGGGACCGACCAGATCTCCCAGCTGCCGTTCTTCATCACCGCCTGCGACTACACCCTGATCGGCGAGGAGCTTTACGCCGCCTCGGCCTACCTGTCCAAAGAACCGCTCCTGGTGGGCAGCCTTAAGGGCCAGGATGCCTGCAAGCTGCTGATCATCCTGCTGGTGCTGCTGGGCACCATCGGGGCGTTGCTTTTCCGTTCCGATTTCGTTTACAATCTTTTCAGCATTCATTAAAGGATCAAAATAGTTATGAAAAAAAATGTGCCTTTGGCTATAGTGCTGATACTGGGGATAGCCTTCATCATCCAGTTCTTTATCCCCAGCAGGCCTTCCCAGGTAGCCTTTAACACCATGATCGAATGGGACCTGATCCTTTATGTGTTTGCCTCCATCATCGCGGTGGACAGCCTGGTCCGGCACCATGTCATCAAGATCAACCGCAGGAACAAAGGCTGGGGGTACAGCGTGGTCTATCTGGGAGCCGCATTGTTCATGGTGCTGTCGGCCGTTTTCAGCGGCACCCGCGAGGGCAGCTTTTACATGAAGATATTCTATTACACCCTGGCCCCCATGCAGTCAACCATGTTCGCCATCCTGGCCTTTTACATGGCTTCGGCCAGCTACCGGGCCTTTAGGGCCAAATCATTTGAAGCCACTCTGCTTTTGATCTCGGCCTTTATAGTGATGATCGGCCTGATCCCCCAGGGGGCGGCTCTTTGGAGCGGATTTCCTAAACTTTCGGAATGGCTGCTGCAGGTCCCCAACATGGCGGCCAAGCGGGGCATAACCTTCGGCATCGGCTTGGGCATCACAGCCACCTCGCTGAAGGTGATCCTGGGCATCGAACGCAACTGGATGGGAGGGTATTGAGATGTTGAAATTCCTATCCAAATTCGGCAAACTGGACCGGAGGCTGGTATTCGTTCTTTTGATCGTGACCATACTGATCCCGCTGTTGTTCAGCGTCAAGTCCAGATTCTATGTGGATGATTCCACCAGGACCTTGTACGATCATGTCGATAAGATAGAACCCAACGGCCGGGCCCTGTTGCTTTCGTTCGATTACGATCCCCAGGTGGCGGCCGAGCTTGATCCCATGGCCCGTGCCGTGCTGCGCCACTGTTTTGCAAAGGGGATAAAGGTGGTGGGAATGGGTCTGCAGCCCCAGGGCGACGCCATCGGCGAAGCCATCATGACCCAGATAGCCAGTGAATTCAATAAGAAGAACGGAGTTGATTATTGCTATTTCGGCTACCGGCCCGGGGCCACCATTGTCATGCTGCAGATGGGGGTGAACGTCAAACGGGCCCTGCCGCTGGACTACTACCAGACCCCTTATGACAGCCTGCCTATGATGCACAACATCCACAATTATGACGACATCGCCCTGGTGCTCTCCCTGGCGGGTTCCACCTGGCCGGTAAGCTGGATGATCTACGCCGGGACCAAGTTCAAAGTCAAGATCGGGGCCGGACAGACCGCGGTGATGGCTCCGGATAACTATCCCTTTCTCCAGACCGGCCAGTTCATAGGGCAGCTGGGCGGAATGAAGGGCGGGGCTGAGTACGAACAGCTGATAGTGGATAACGGTTATTACAAAAAACCCGGTATGGCCAGCAAAGCCATGAGCGCCATCGCCTATTCCCATATCCTGATAATATTGCTGATCGTTCTGGGCAATATCGGATATTTTGTCACCCGCCGGCTGGAAGGCTCCAAATAAGGATCTTTAACATTCATTGACAGAGGATAAAAATCATGAGCTTGAATCCCTGGGTCTGGATAGCCGCCCTTTTAAGCCTGGCTATATTTTCCTATCTGTACAAGGATAACCCGGTCTTCCGTTTTGCCGAGCACCTTTTCACCGGCCTGTCGGTGGGCTACTACCTGGTGCTTTACTGGAACAGCTACGCCCTGCCTTATATCGTGACCCCGCTGCAGGATCACCGCTGGATAACCCTGATCCCGATGGCTTTGGGCATGATGTATCTTTTCCGGTTCATTCCCAAGCTTAATTACCTGATCCTGATACCCATAGCCATCAGCCTGGGTTTCTGGAATGGAATGTCCATCCCGCTGACCATTGAGGCCGACGTGCTGAAGCAAATACAGGGAACCATGGTCAGGGCCGCTATGATGAACAACCTTTGGGATCCCAGAAGCGGATTGATGGCGGGGCTGCTGATACTGACCGGGGTGGTCTGCACCATCTCCTATTTCTATTTCTCCCGGGAGCACAAGGGAGCCTTAAAGGTTTCCGCCAACATCGGGATCTGGTTCGTGATGATAGGCTTTGGGGCCACCTTTGGATTCACAGTGATGGCCAGGGTCTCGCTGCTGATCGCCCGGATGCAATTCCTGTTCACTGACTGGATACATCTGATAAAGTAAATCAAAACGGGACGCAGATGAACGCAGATTCCGCTGATCTTTAGCTTTATCGGGGCTGAAACTAAAGCATTAATCCATTCTGTGGCGGAAACTGCATGATATATCCAGGTATTTCATCCATTGATATTTGTGATGCGACTTTGTGCTGAACTTTGAGTAAAAATCACCCAAGAAATATAATCAACCACAAATGGAGAAAATTAATGAGGCAAAAAATACCGGGGCTGCTTCTGGTCCTGTTTTGGGCTTCGCTGTGCCTGGCCCTGCCGGCCCAGCAGATTCCCGTGACAGCCGAACCGGCGGCGGCGGCCATTGCCCCAGCTCCGGAGGTCAAAGCCGGGGACACACCCAACGACGGCGGGAACGCCATCACCGTCACCTGGCAGGCATCGCCGGACGAGGCTAACGGCCTGGTGGAAGGATATGAGATACTGCGTTCTGAGACACAGGACGGGGTGTTTTCCAAGGCAGGTTATGTGCCCTACGGCTTTACCGAATTTGACGACCAGGACGTGCCCAAGAATGCCAGCGATTATTATTATCAGGTCAAGGCCATAGGCAGGGGAGCTGAGCTGTTCAGTTTGAGCGCCGTCTCCAATCCGGCCCAGGCCCGCGAACAATGGTTCAACACCGCCCGGATCAACGCCCTGATCAGCTGCATCCTGTTCACCCTGATAGTGATCATATTCATCACCCGGGCCAAGCGGGGCCAGAGCCTGTTCATCCGGCGGATCGCCGGGCTGGCGGCGGTAGAGGAGGCGGTGGGCCGGGCCACCGAGATGGGACGGCCCATTCTTTACGTACCAGGCCTTTCATCCATTTCGGATGTGGCCACCATCGCTGCCCTGAACATCCTGGGACAGGTGGCCAAGAAAGCCGCCGAGTACGACACTCCGTTGCTGGTCCCAAACCGGGACCCGGTGGTGTTCACCGTGGCCCAGGAGATCGTCAAGTCAGCCTACGCCGAGATCGGCCGTCCCGACGCCTACAACCACGATTCGGTGTTCTTTCTGACCGACAGCCAGATGGGCTTTGCCTCCGGGGTTGACGGCATCATGACCCGGGAGAAGCCGGCCACCAATTTCTTTTTGGGGATGTTCTGGGCCGAATCGCTGATCCTGGCTGAGACCGGGGCCTCCACCGGGGCCATTCAGATCGCCGGCACCGACGCCGTCAATCAGCTGCCGTTCTTCATCACCGCCTGCGACTATACTCTGATCGGCGAGGAGCTATACGCCGCCTCGGCCTATCTTTCGCGGGAGCCGATGCTGCTGGGAACCATGAAAGGCCAGGACTGGAGCAAGGCCGTCATAGTGCTGCTGCTGGTCGGTCTGGTCACCGCCCTGATCTTTCCCGGGGCCCGGGATTTCATCCTGAAAATTCTTAAGGTAGGTTAAGGAGTAAAAATGAAAAGACAGATACCATTGATAATAGTGCTGACCCTGGGGACGGCTTTCTTCATCCAGTTCTTCATCCCCAGCCAGATCTCAACTGACATCTACCAGACCACCCTGCAATGGGAGATTATCATCAGCGCCTTCGCCATCGTGCTGGCCATCGGAAGCCTGATCAACCATCATTCGCTCAAGATCAAAAGGCGCAAGCCGCACTGGTGGAACAGCATCGTGACCATGGTGGCATTGGCGGTGATGGCCCTGCTGGGGATACTGGGGAGGGTCCAGGGCTTGGAGCCGCTGAGGCAGCTTTATAACACCCTGTTCCTCTATGTCCAAGCCCCGATGGACTCGGCCATGTTCGCCATACTGGCCTTTTACATGGCCTCGGCCGCCTACCGGGCCTTCAGGGCCCGCTCCAAGGAGGCAACGCTACTGCTGATCTCCGGTTTTATCGTGATGCTGGGCGTAATTCCCTTTGGCTCCCTTCTCTGGTCGAAGATCCCCGACATAGCCGAATGGATCCTGATGGTCCCCAACATGGCCTCAAAGCGGGGGATCCTGTTCGGAGTGGGACTGGGAATGACCGCTACTTCGCTGAAAATCATTTTGGGCATTGAACGCAGCTGGCTGGGAGGAGGCGGCAAATGAAGATATTTGAGAAACTGACCAAGATCCCGCGCAGGTTCATCTTCCTGCTGGTGGCCCTATCGGTGGTGCTTCCTTTGATCATACCCATGAACCTGCCCACCCTGCCGGGCAAATACACGGTAAAGCTGTACGACTACATCGAAAAGATACCACCCCAGAGCCAGCCGGTGGTGATTGCAGCCGATTACAGCCCTTCGATGATGCCGGAGCTGCAGCCCATGCTGGAATCCATCATCCGGCATTGTTTTGCCAAAAAGATCCGGGTGATCGTCCTGACCCTGGACCCCAACGGAGCGGCGCTGTCGGAGGCCGCCCTTAATAAGATAGCACCCGAGTACGGGGCCCGCAACGGCCAGGATTACGTTTTCCTGGGGTTCAAGCCCGGCTATTCCATCGTGATGATGTCCATCGGCGAGAACTTCCGCCAGGCTTTTCCCACCGACTTTTACGGAACTCCGCTGGACAGCCTGCCGATGATGGCCCACGTCCGGAACTACGCCGACATCCCGATCGTGGTCTCCATCGCCGGAAGCGCCGTGACCCAGAGCTGGATAGCCTACGCCGGGACCCGTTATCATGCCAACGTGGGCTCGGGATGTACCGCGGTCAGCACCGCCGACTACTATCCCTTCCTGCAGTCCGGACAGCTGGTGGGGCTTTTGAACGGAATGAAGGGAGCCAGCGAGTACGAGTATCTTAACCAGAAGAACGGCTACACCAAGGCGCCCCGGGTGGCCGGCAAGGGGATGGACGCTGTCTCCATCGTCCACCTGCTGCTGATGGCCTTCATCATCCTGGGCAACATCGGGTACTTGATGACCCGGCACAACCTGAGCAAGAAGTAAGGAGCAAGAAATGATATTTTCAACCAATCCCTGGGTGTGGACCGCAGCCATCCTGACCCTATGCATCTTCTCATTTTTATACAAGGAGAACCCGTTCTACCGCTTTGCCGAACACCTGTTCGTGGGCATTTCGGCTGGTTACGGGGTGGCGATCTACTGGAACAACGCTATAGTTCCCAATCTTTACGTTCCGCTTTTCCAGCACCACGTCTGGTGGTTCATCATACCCGGCCTTTTGGGCATGATGTTCTTTTTCCGCTTCAGCCAAAAGCTGGCCTGGCTGATACTCATTCCCATGGCCGTGTTGCTGGGCACCAGCAGCGGAATGAGCCTGGCTCCCACTTTTCAGACCAACATATTGAAGCAGATGCAGAGCGCCCTGGGCGATGCCACCAATCTCAAGCTCGGCGGATGGGGCCTGGTCTGGGGCATAGTCACCCTGTTCGGGGTGATATCCACCCTGAGCTACTTCTTCTTTTCCCGGGAACAAAAAGGACTGCTGAGGGTCTCGGCCAACATCGGGGTCTGGTTCATCATGATCGGCTTCGGGGCCAGTTTTGGCAACACCGTGATGGGCCGTATATCCCTGCTGATAGGCAGGGTGCAGTTCCTGCTGACCGACTGGATACATATCATTAAGTAACTGAAAAATGAAAAATGGGAAATAGGAAGTGATAACCAGACTGCTCTGTGAAACAGGTGAACACTCCCTATTTCCCATTTAATTAGTTTTCAATTTATCTGAATATATGGCAAAAAACACCGACAAGATAGTCTGTCGCTGCGAGGACATCACTGAGTCCGAAGTCCTGGCCGCCATTGAACAGGGCGCCACCACCGCCGACGAGGTCAAGCGCCTGACCCGGGCCGGGATGGGACACTGTCAGGGGCGCACCTGCCGCCGGCTGGTCAACCAGATGCTGGCCAGAGCACTGAGACAAAAACCCGAGGCCCAGCGCCCCATCACCCAGCGGGCCCCTCTGCAACCCCTGTCGCTAAAGACTTTGGCGGAGTACCAGGAAACATGAGCGCTTACAAATCAGACGCCGTCATCATCGGCGGGGGCATCATCGGAACGGCCTGCGGCTACTACCTTTCACAAAAGGGCCTGAAGGTGGCGATAGTGGAGCAGGGATATCTCTGCTCCGGCTCCACCGGGCGCTGTATCGGAGGCATCAGGCAGCAGTTCACCTCGTCCGGCTCCATCAGGCTGATGATGGAGAGCATCAGGCATTTTCAGAACATGGAGCAGGAACTGGGAACCGACGTCCACTGGCACAACGGGGGATATCTTTTCCTGGCCCACAGCCCCGAGAAAAAACAGGCCTTCCTGTCAAACATCGCGGTACAGCAGGCGGCGGGGCTAAAGGACGTGCGCTGGGTGGATGCCGCTGAATGCCGGGAGATAGCCCCGGGAATGGACGCCACCGGGCTTTTGGGCGGCTCGTACTGCCCCTCGGACGGTCAGGCCTACCCCTTTGCGGTGGTCCAGGGCTACGCCGGGAAGATCAAGCAAGCCGGAGGCAGCATCCACACCTTTTCCAAGGTATCCCAGATCCTTCAGCAGGGGGGAAAGGTTACCGGTGTCAAGACCGATAGCGGCCGGGAATTCTCGGCCGGAGTGGTGATCAACGCGGCCGGCCCCTGGTCCAAGGACGTCGGCCAGATGGCCGGGATCGAGATCCCGGTGGAGGCCGAGCGGCACGAGGCCATGATCACCGAGGGGGTGGAGTATCTTGGTATCCCGATGCTGGTGGACTACCGGGCCGACGGAGGGTATTTCCAGCAATACAGGCACAACGGGCAGTTCATCGGCTGTTATTCCCCAGTTCCCAATGTGCCGGGCCATTCGGCCGATTCCACCTTTGAGTTCCTGCACCAGATGCCCAAGCGGATGCTGAAACTGGTTCCGGGACTGAAGGATCTGAAGGTCATCCGGCAGTGGGCTGGCAGTTACGAGAACACCCCGGACGGCAACCCCATTTTGGACCGCACCGGCCTGGACGGATTCTACACGGTGGCCGGGATGTGCGGACACGGCTTTATGCTGGGCCCGGCCATGGGCCGGGTGGCGGCTGACCTGGTGTTCTCCAGTGACAAGACCACACCCTACCCGGAATTCGCCCTTAAGCGGGACTTCTCCCACGCCGAGGCAATGAAATAGGGGCTTATTCAATAAGCCCTTTTTTATTTTGGAACCGTATGGGACGCTGATTAACGCGGATTATTAAAATTACTTTCCCTCGAAAAATCCAAACAACTGGAAATCTTTTAAAAATTATCCTTTGTGTCCCTTCGGCGCGCTCAGGGTATGCTTGGTGCCACTTCGGCAAACTGATTGCACCGCTTTGTGGCTAATTTTAAAAGGGAAATATTTGTAAACGGAATGATCAAAACTTTATCCATAATCATACTCCTGTCAACAGTCCTGGCGCTGCCAGGCGCGGCCGCACCGGCTGACATTCAAAAGGCTTTGTCCCTGCAGCAGGCCGGAGAGCCGGAGCAGGCCCTGATGCTGCTGGACAGCCTGGGGCTTGATTCTTTGGCCTTTTATGCCAAGTCCGGCCTGCTGATCTCGCTGAAGCAGTATCCCCAGGCCTTGAAAACATTGAACCGGGCGGTGACACTGTGGCCCTCTAATGATCCTGATGTCCGCTGGCAAAGGGCCTACCTTTACCAAAAGGCCGGAGCCTTTCAGACCGCGGAAGCGCTATATAACCAGGCAGCCCGTGCCGACACTTCCCTGAAAGACTACGCCCTGCTGGGTTTCAGCCGGTGCTATTCCGGCATGGAGGAAGACAAAAAGGCTGAAGGCTTTAAGCTGGCAATAAAAGAACTGGGCAACTGGGTCTCATACATTCAATCCGGGCAGACCTCCGCCAAAAAGCCGGCTTTTACCGCCCCGCCGCCGCCCCGATCCAGCACCGCCATCACCTCGGCCAACCGGTTGATCCGGAAGAAAAGATTTTCCAAGGCCCAAAAGCTGTTGTCCGATTTCATCCGGCTGTATCCCCAAAGCCCCAACCGGGGCGAGGCCGCCTATACCCTGGCCCGCAGTTACGAGCGCCAGGGAAAAACGGAACTGGCGATGGAGACCTACCAAAGAACGGCGGAATACCAGCCTTCCTCGGTCTGGGCCGACGATGCCGCCTTCAGATACGGGTGGTGCCAGTACAAGACGGGCCACAAAGGCGTGGCCCTGGAGCAGTGGAACATTTTGCTGCGCCGCTATTCCACCGGAGACCGGTTGGACGAAACCCTTTACTGGTGCGGCCGGGTCTCCGGCGAACTGGGCGACAGCGCCAAGGCCTTTCTCTACTATCTTACCGCCGCCAAAAGCTACCGTTACAGCTATTACGGGCTTAAAGCCCAGAACATCCTGTCTTACCGTTCCTGGAGCGAAATGCCAGCCGACAGTTTTGACCTGCCGTCATTGCTGAAAGGTCTGATCAGGAATAAAAAAGAAAACGGCGGCCCGATGCCGGCGGAAGAAGACGATCCTTCGGCCCGGCAGTGCCGGCTGGCATTCAGGCTGGCCCAAATGGGTTTCTTAGAGGATGCGGCGGCGGCGGCCCGGGGGCTGGAGCCGGGTTCGGGGCAGAGCCCCTATTCCCATTACTATCTGGCCCGCACCTACCAGTTGTGCGGGATGCCGGCTAAGGCCATCTACTGGGCTCAGAAGGCCATTGTAAAACTGCCGGATTCCCTGCAGATCAGCTTGCTGCAGATGATCTATCCCCAGAAATATTTGAGTTCCATAACCCAGAGCCTGAACGGATCAAAACTGGACCCGGCCCTGGTGCTGGCGGTGATCCGCCAGGAGAGCAAGTTCGAAGCCTCGGCCCGCTCCCGGTCCGGGGCCAGGGGCCTGATGCAGGTGATGCCCAAGACCGGCAAGCACATGGCCCGGATGTCCAAGATCAAGAAGTTCGACAGCCGCACCCTGTACCATCCGGATGTCTCCATCGACTACGGTACCAGGTTCCTGTCATCCATGGTCAAGATGTTCGACGGCTCGCTGGTGAAGGCGCTGGCGGCCTACAATGCCGGTCCGGGCCGGGTGCGGGAATGGCTGAAGCCCATGAAGGACAAGGATGACGAGGACTTTCTGCTGCAGGAGATCCCGCTGGCCGAGACCAGGAAGTACGTGAAAGTGGTGATGGAGAACTATTACATCTATAAACAGTTACTCGAACCGCTATGAAACTACGATTTCCCATTTCCCATTTTCTGATTTGGACGTTCATACTTTTTCTGCTTTTAAATTTTGCAGACATAGGAATGGCTCAGGAGTACCAGCCGTCCCTGCTGGTCTATCCGCCATTCGGGCATTCCATGGGGTTCCACAAGGCCGGGACGTTCTACCTGAAGCTGTTGTTGGGCTGGGGATCGCGGTTCGAGGATCCCCAGGGCGTCGCCTGCGTCCGCTTAAAGGAGACAGACGATACCGGCACCGGGGATGACGATGACGATGTCACCGTTTACATGGTAAACTCCGGGAGAAACCAGATCATCTACAACCAGGGACTGAGCGGCCTGAAGTCCTTTGGCCAGATGGGCAGCGGGCCTGGGCAGTTCCACACCCCGCGGGGCATCGCCGCCACCGAGGACGGCCAGGTCTACGTGGCCGACCTGAACAACAGTCGGGTAGTCTGTCTGCAGAACCGGAAAGAAATCCTAAAGTTCGCCCGCAACATCGGCGAGGGTATTTTGCTGCATCCCCAAGGCTGCGCGGTGGACAACCGGGGGCAGTTATATGTCACCGATACCGGGCACAACCAAGTGGTGATCTTCGACTCACTGGGAACGCAGACCTTCAGCTTCGGCGGCGAGGGGGTGCTGGACGAGCCCTTTGGGATAGCAGTCCAGGGCTTCGGCGACCGCTGGACCTTTTTTAAGGAGACCGCCGTCATCGTGGCCGATTCCATCTGCGCCCGGATCCAGAAGTTCGACCAGCAGGGCCGGCTGGTGGCCCGGATCGCCAACACCGACATCGGACTGCCGGGGGCCTACTTTTCCTACCTGGCTTTGGACTATTTTGGAAACCTTTACGCCACCGACATGATCAACCACCAGGTGCACAAGTTCGACCGGAACCTTAAATACGTGGCCGGGTTCGGACGGAAGGGCTTGAGCGAAATGGAATTCGAGTCGCCCCGGGGCATCGCCGTCTGGAAGCGCTTTGGGCAGGTGTTCGTGATGGAACGGGAGTCGGCCCAGTATTACTGGATAGGGATAGACGGGTACATCAAGCAGGTCTCGCCGCCGGTGATAGACAGCCTGCACCCCGGAGCCACCATAGTATTGCAGCTTTACGAGCCGGCCGACCTGAACATTCAGATACTGGATTCTTTGAACCAGCCGGTGCGGCAGTTGCTGCACGAGTTCCGGGAAAAGCTGGGGGAGAACTTTTTGATCTGGGACGGGGAGGACGACAGGGGAAGGCCGGTGCCGGCCGGGGAGTACACCATAAGCGTGACCATGTCGCCGACCTACTCGGCCAAGGGATATTTCACCAAGACGGTGACGGCCAAGGTGAGGAAGGCGGAGTGATTGTTGTACAAAATGTATATTATACTTGACAAGAGGTGTATTGATTTGGTATATTTGAAATTATGCAAAGCATAAAATTAATTTACTTTTGGATTGCCTGCATATTACAACAAAGAATAAAGCCTGCGGCTATAGTTTTTACTATAGTTATAGGCTTTTTGTTTTTCTGTGGCTGCAGTAATAAAACAGCTACAGAAGTAGAACCACCGCCATTCGACTGGCCTGTTTATAAAGATTTCGATCCATCATGGTCACCTGATGGCACAATTATAGCATACGTCCAGAATGATATTTCAGTTCCTCCCGTTGGAATATATTTTATTAATCCCGATGGCACGAATAAAAGATTGTTCTTGGAGTCTATTGAATTTACTACTTTATGGCGCAAACCCGATTGGTCGCCCGACGGCAAATGGTTAGTGCTTTGCGAAACCTATAGCGCACAAATATATAAAATTAGGGTGCCTGAAGGTGACAGCCTGACGCAGCTTACAACAATGGGTAGAAACTTTTTCCCAGCATGGAACCCGGATGGAAAGAAAATTGCTTGGGATACAAATTATATGGACTCTCTGGGAGCCAATGTAATCTGGATAATGGATGCTGATGGTAGTAATAAAAAGAATATCTGCCAGCAGGGGGTTGGCGAAAGGCGAATGCCTGATTGGAATCCTATAACCAATAAAATTGTTCACATGCGATATGGGGATGATGATGGTACTGTTTGGAGAGGAATAGCTGAAATGGATACTAATGGCGAAAATGTACGCCATATATTTGAAATAAGTTTAACGGGTTCCTATCCCAAAGTATCCCCCGATGGCACTAAAATAGTTTTTAGTTCTCAGGCAGAGGGTCAGGGTCCAAGGGTTTGGGTAGTTAATTCAGACGGCAACAATCCGATAAAACTAACAGAAACCGGAGGCGACCACCCTGCATGGTCGCCGGATGGCAACGGCATTGTTTATTGCAACACCGGGGTTGACGGCAGACTTTGGATAATGAATGCTGATGGTTCAAATAAAAGAAAGTTAACCCCATAGCAGAAAGGAATCCCCAATGAAAACGGTAAAACCTTGCAGTTTTCACAAAGGCCGGAGCAAAATGCTCCGGCCTTTGTGTTTTAAAAAAACAGCAAGGTTTCCCCTTTTCCTCTTGAAATATTCCATTTTTTGTGGTAAATTAAGCTGTTACATTGCAACAAATTCAAAGGCTTAAATGATCAACAAGATACTCCATACCATATTTGGCGACAAAAACACCCGCGAGGCGAAAAAACTCTGGCCCATTGTGGAACAGGTCAACCTTGAGGCCAAGGAATTACAGGATGTTTCCGATGCCGACTTGCAGGCCAAAACCGCTGAATTCAAAAAGTACATAGAGGACGCCCGGAAAGAGGGTCAGGACGACAAGAAGACGCTGGAAGAGCTGCTACCGCAGTCCTTTGCCGTGGTCAAGGAAGCCTGCCGGCGGCATGTGGGAAAGAAGTGGGAGGTCTGCGGGCTGGAGCTGGGCTGGGAGATGGTCCCCTTCGACGTCCAGATACTGGGCGGGATCGCCCTGCACCAGGGCAAGATAGCGGAAATGGCCACCGGCGAGGGCAAGACCCTGGTCGCCACCATGCCGGTCTACCTTAATGCCCTGACCGGCGACGGGGTGCACCTGGTCACCGTCAACAATTACCTGGCCCGCCGCGACAGCCAGTGGATGGGGCAGATCTACCGCTTCCTGGGCCTGACGGTGGGCTGTCTGGACGACACCGAGCCCGGCACCCCGGAGCGGCGGGCAGCCTACCACTGCGACATAGTCTACGGCACCAACAACGAGTTCGGGTTCGACTACCTGCGGGACAACATGGCGCTGAGCCCGGAGCAGTGCGTCCAGCGCAAGCACTACTACGCCATCATCGACGAGGTGGACTCCATTTTGATAGACGAGGCCCGGACCCCGCTGATCATCTCCGGCCCGGTGGAGCATTCTACCCACCGCTACGACGAGATGAAGCGCCCGGTGGAAAAATTAGTGGAGAGCCAGTCCCACCTGGTCAACCGGATAGTGGCCGAGGCCGAAAAACTGCTGGCCGAGGGCGAGGACTACCAGGCCGGGATCAAGCTGCTGCAGGCCGTCCGGGGCGCGCCCAAGCACAAGAAGCTCTCCAAACTGCTGCAAGAGGGGGCCCACAAGCAGACCATGCAGCAGGTGGAAGTGGACTACATGCGGGACAAGAAGATGTCGGAGATAGACGAGGAGCTGTTCTTTGCCATCGACGAAAAATCCCACGTGGTGGACCTGACCGAAAAGGGCCGCCAGGCCATCTCTCCCAAGGATCCCGATCTGTTCATCATCCCCGACCTGACCACCGAGATCCACCGGATAGATTCCGACAGCGCCCTGAGCCCCGAGCAGAAGATGGAGGCCAAGCAGAAACTGGACCGGCTGTTCTCGGAACGCTCCGAGAAGAACCAGAACATCGCCCAGCTGCTGCGGGCCTATTCCCTGTTCGACAAGGACGTGGAATACGTGGTCTCCGAGGGCAAGGTGCTGATAGTGGACGAGTTCACCGGCCGGCTGATGCCGGGCCGCCGCTTCTCCGACGGCCTGCACCAGGCGCTGGAGGCCAAGGAGAACGTGGTCATAGAACGGGAGACCCAGACCCTGGCCACCATCACCATCCAGAATTACTTTAGGCTTTACCAAAAGCTGGCCGGCATGACCGGCACCGCCGAGACCGAGGCCGGGGAGTTCTACGAGATCTACAAGCTGGAAGTGCAGGTGATCCCCACCAACCGCCCGGCCCGCCGCCGCGACTACGACGACGTGATCTACCGCACCCGCCGGGAGAAGTTCAACGCGGTGATCGAGGAGATAGAGCTGATGCACAAGGCCCGCCGGCCGGTGCTGGTGGGCACGGTCTCGGTGGAGACCTCGGAGACCATGTCCCGGATGCTGGCCCGCAAGGGCATCAAGCATTCGGTGCTGAACGCCAAGTACCACCAGAAGGAGGCCGAGATCATCTCGCTGGCCGGGCAGGCCGGAAACGTAGTGATAGCCACCAACATGGCCGGGCGCGGCACCGACATCAAGCTGGGGCCGGAGGTGGTCAAGAGCCCCCACTGCCGCCTGGTGCAGAGCGACAATGACCCCGCCCAGTGCCCGCACCTGGAGGAGCTGAAGTGCAAACAGCAGGTGCCCTGCGGCCTGCACATCATCGGCACCGAGCGGCACGAGGCCCGGCGCATCGACCGCCAGCTGCGGGGCCGGGCCGGGCGCCAGGGCGATCCCGGATCGTCCCGGTTCTACCTTTCTCTTGAGGACGACCTGATGCGGCTGTTCGGCTCCGACAAGATAGCCGGGGTGATGGCCAAGATGGGGGCCGAGGAGGGCGAGGTGCTGACCCACCCGCTTTTGACACGGCAGATAGGCACCGCCCAGAAAAGGGTGGAGGGCTACAACTTTGACATCCGCAAGCACCTGCTGGAATACGACGACGTGATGAACAAGCAGCGGGAGGCCATTTACCAGATGCGCCACCAGGCCCTGGTGGAGACCGACCTCAGCGCCGAGATGACCGAGCTGATGGAGCGGGTGGTGGAATACGGGCTGGATGAACACGTGGACGCCAAGGAATATTCCGAGAACTGGGACTGGCCGGGCCTGAACGATTATTTCCGCCGGCACTTTTTGCTGGAGATCTCCATTCCCGACTCCCAAAAGAACAACATGAAGATCGACCGGCTGCAGGAAGATCTTTTGGCCATGGCCAAAAACCAGTACCAGGCCAAGGAACAGCTGCTGGGGACGCCGCTGATGCGGCAGCTGGAAAAACTGGTGCGGCTGCAGGTGATAGACGAGAAATGGCGGGAGCACCTCAACAACCTGGACGCCCTCAAGGAAGGCATAAACTTAAGGGCTTACGGCCAGAAGGACCCTCTGATAGAATACAAGCGGGAATGCTACTCCATGTTCATGGAGCTTTCCCAGGACATAGACCGCCAGACCATAGAGCTTTTGTTCAAAGCCCATCCGGTGGGGATGAACGCCCCGCAGCCAAGGCAGGTGGCCATGCAGGCCTTTAAGCCCGAACTGGCGGCGCCCTCGGCCCGGCAGCTGCCTCAGGAGCATCAGGATTCCGGAACCAGAAGCCCGGTGGGTCCTTCCGAGGGCGACAGGCCCAAGCTGAAGCCGGTTGTTCACGCCGGGCCCAAGGTAGGCCGCAACGATCCCTGTCCCTGCGGCAGCGGGAAGAAGTACAAGAAGTGCTGCGGGGTGGATGCCTGAAACAAATAGAAACCAGAAAAACTGAAAATAACCAAGTAACTTCTTTAACGCATAGACGCGAAGGACGCGAAGTGTTTTAATATTACGTTAAAAGTCTTTTGCTTAAAAAAATCCAATTATCTTAGCGATCACTTCGACAATACTCAGTGCATGCTTTGCGTCTTAGCGGTTTAATATTCAGCAAACTTTGAAAGGTCTGATATATGGTACCTCCACAGGAAAAACAGGATACCGGCGCGTTTAACTCCTGGCTGAGCAACCTGGCCAAACCCGCCGGCGGTCCGGCTCCGGCCCGGCCCCAGGCTCAGGGAGCCGCGCCCCAGGCCGCCAAGGCCAAGCCGCAGGGTGACGGGGTATTGGGCGATGTCGACGGTGAGATCGACGATATCTTCGGGCGGATAGTAAGCGAGGAAGCGCCCCAGCCCTTTGGCGCCTATACCCCGCCGGCGGCCCACGCGGCCGCTGTTCCGGTCGCCCCGCCGCCGGTACAGCCCGTTCCGCCCCAGCCGGTCTACCAGCAGCCAACGCCTGCTCCGAGGCCTCCGGCTGTGCCCCGGGTGGAAATGCCTTCCTTTGCCCCGCCGCCCCGGCCCGTGGCGCCTCTTGCTCCGCCCCAGGCCTACCGGCCCCAGCCAGCTGCCCCGGCTATCCCGCCCGTTCCCACCTTCCAGCCTTCGCCGGAACCGCAGGGCATGCCGATGATGGATCCCGCCATGATGGAAGCCCAGATAGAAGGCGCGGTGGCCGAAGCCGTGTCCGGCTTACAGAAACAGATGGAAAGTTTAAAGGCCCAGCACCAGGCCGAGATGCAGCAGCAGATCAGCGGCTTGAATGCCCAATATCAGGCGGAGCTTCAAAAGCAGGTTGAAGGCATGAAAGCCCAGCATCAGGAAGAACTTCAGCAGAACATCGCCCAAACCAAGAATGAACTGGCCGCTCAGGTCAAGGACCTGCAGACCAAGTTCCAGGAACAGCGGCAAAAGTGGGAAAAGATACTCAACGACCTGCGTTCGCGCAACGATGAGCTGTTAAGGGCCAACCAGGAGATGGAGCAGCAGATGGAATCGCTCCGGGAACGCCACAGCGCCATGATCCAGGAATACGCCGACCTGAAGAACCAGAGCCAGCAGGCAGCATATCAGCAGGCCGCTGCAGATATCCGCATACCGGAGATATCTGCAACGGTATCTGCTCCTGATCCCTCCGAACTCAGCCTTCCCCTATCAATGACACAGCCAGCACCGGAGATCCATCCGATGCCGGAGGTCAAGATAGAAATGCCGTCTTCCGAAATGGACATCCCGGCCAGGGTCCAGCCGGAGGCAGTGCTGGAGATCCCCCAAGCCAAGCAGGCCCAGCCGGACGACAACGCCGACCTGATGGCTGAACTGGAGGCTTTGGAGCTGGAAATGAAAAAGATCAAGGGTTAAGCTGATGCCGGAACTGCCTGAAGTAGAAACTGTCAGAAGAGATCTGAACCGCCTGTTGCCCGAACGGATAATTGGCCAGACTGACGGGCCGTTTCCCGGGTCGGTCAAAGGAATCGGTTTTAAGAAATTTGCTGATTTTATTCAAGGGTCAAAAATTGTTAAAGTAAACCGGCGGGCCAAATACCTTTTGATAGCAATGGACTCGGGCCTGACCCTGGTCATCCATCTTAAAATGACCGGGGTGCTGCAGCACCAGCAAAAAGATGATCCTTTGCCCAGATCGGCCAGGATCATCTTTTATTTTAAAGACAGCACCAGGCTGGTGTTCTCCGATCAGCGCAAATTCGGTTCCATTAAGCTGACCGGTGACCCAGACGAACTGCCGGAGATCAAGAAACTGGGGCCGGAGCCTTTGGACGGGAAATTCACTCCAGTGGTTTTAAAGAAAAGGCTGGCCGGCCGCAGGGGGCCGGTCAAGACGGTGCTGCTGGACCAGACGGTGCTGGCCGGGCTGGGGAACATCTACGTGCTGGAAGCATTGCACCGGGCGGGGATCGCTCCCCAGCGCTCGGCCGCCCTGCTTAAAGATGCGCAGATAAAAAAACTGCACTCCGCCATAGTCAGGACACTGAAGGAAGCCATCGCCGCCCGGGGCAGCTCGGTGGACACCTACCGGGACGGCCAGGGAAAAAGCGGATGGTTCCAGGTAAAGCACAGGGTCTATGACAAGGAAGGCTTAAAATGCAAGAAGTGCGGGCATACCATAGTCAAGGAGATGTTCCGGGGCCGGGGAACGTATTGGTGTCCGAAGTGCCAACGATAGGGAACAGGGAACAGGGGACAGGGGACAGGGGACAGGGGACAGGGACTAGGGTCTAGTATCTAGTATCTAGGGTCAAGGTGTTAGTGAGTGAATGATAATTGGATCGCAGCTGAAACAGAAAACAGAAAATAGTAAACAGTAAAAATCATATGAAAATTGGATTGATCTCAGACACCCACGACGACCTCAAGTCCTGTTACAAGGCCTGCGAGGCCTTCAAGACGGACGGCGTCAAGACCGTGCTGCACGCCGGGGACATGATCTCACCGTTCATGGTGCCGGTGTTCGAACAGGCCAAGCTCAAACTGATCGCAGTTTTCGGCAATAACGACGGCGACAGGGTCTACCTCTCCCAGAAATTCCAGGAGGCCGGGTTTGAACTGCACCCCGGGCCATACGAGTTCGACCTGGGCTCCCGGCGGATCTGCATGATGCACGAGCCCTACTGCCTGGAGAGCCTGGTCAAGTCCGGCAATTTTGACCTGGTGGTCTACGGTCACACCCACAAGCTGGACATCAGGGAAGAGGGGACGCTGGTGATCAACCCCGGCGAGGGCTGCGGGTATCTTTCAGGAAAACCCACCTGCGCGGTGGTGGACCTCTCGGACATGAGCGGCCGGATAATAGATCTCTAATATGCCACAGAGACTCAGAGACGCAGAGCCGGATAAAGATTTAAACGGCAAAAAAAATAAACTGACAGCATTGCTCAGAAGCTACGGCAGTGCCCTGATCGCTTATTCCGGCGGGGTGGATAGCACTTTGCTGGCGGTGCTGGCCCGGGAAGCGCTGGGAGACAATTGTCTGGCCGTCACGGCCGTATCGCCGATACACAACACAGAAGAAGTTGAAACAGCCAAGGCCCTGGCCCGCAATTTCGGAATAAAACACTTGGTCATAAGATCACGGGAACTCAATGACCCGGCCTTTAAATCCAACCCAGTTTCGCGCTGTTATCACTGCAAGAAAATGCTGTTTGAACAGATCAGGGCCCTGGCGAAACGCCGGGGGATCAACACTGTCATTGACGGCAGCAACGCCGATGACCTTAAAGCCTACCGCCCCGGCCTGAAAGCGCTGAAGGAGTTGAAGATAAAAAGCCCGCTGGCCGAAGCCGGTTTTACCAAGAACGAGATCCGGCAGATGGCAAAGCAGAAGGGAATTCCAACCTGGAACGCTCCGGCCAATTCCTGCCTGGCCACCAGGATCCCCTACGGGACGGCCATCACCCCCAAAATACTGAAACAGATCGAGAGAGCGGAGCAGGCCCTGCACCAGTTGGGGTTCAGCCAGTGCCGGGTAAGGCATCACGGGGAACTGGCCCGGCTGGAGATTCTTCCATCTGAATTTGACAAAGTACTTAAGTCTAAAGACAAGATAATTGGTTCCCTGCGCAGGGCCGGATTCAAATTCATCGCCCTTGATCTGGCCGGATATCAATCCGGTTGTTTTGATTCTCAAACGAATGACGGGAAAAATGGAAAAAGATAAACTGAAGAAAATAATAAAGGACATCCGGGCCGGGAAGCTGACGGAAGACAGGGCCCTGGAAGCCTTGCGGCATCTGCCTTTCCGGGACCTGGGTTTTGCCAGCATAGACAACCACCGGCAGCTGCGCCGGGGGGCGCCGGAAGTGATCTTCTGCCAGGGGAAAACCCCCTTACAGGCGGCCAAAATATTCAAGGCCATGGCGGGAAGCGGGCTGGTGATGGCCACCCGGGCAACGCAGGACCATTATAAGGCGGTTAAAAAGATGGCACCCGGCGCGGTTTATCATCCCGTGGCCAGGATCATCAGCAACCGCAAGCCTGCCGTTTCCAAAAGCGCTGAATACATCGCGGTGGTAACGGCCGGGACCTCGGACATCCCGGCGGCCGAAGAGGCGGCCGTTACTGCGGAATTGCTGGGCTCCAAAGTCGTCCGTTTATGGGACGTGGGCGTGGCCGGTATCCACAGGCTTTTGGACAAGCGGGAAATATTGCAGAAAGCCCAAACCGTAGTGGCCGTGGCCGGGATGGAAGGGGCTTTGCCCAGCGTGGTCAGCGGCCTGGTGGCCTGCCCGGTGATAGCCGTGCCCACCAGCGTGGGCTACGGGGCCAGCTTTGGCGGGATCACCGCGCTTTTGGCCATGCTCAACAGCTGCTCGCCCGGAGTGGCAGTGGTCAACATAGACAACGGGTTCGGGGCAGGTTACCTGGCCTGGATGATCTCCAAGGGAAAGAGCTGATGAATACGATCTACTTTGACTGCCCCACCGGGGCCTCGGGCAACATGATCCTGGCCGGACTGATAGACGCCGGAGCCGGTTGGAAGAAAATAGAAAACTCATTGAAACGCCTGCCGGTCAAGGGCTGGAAGGTGGAACTGACCAAGGTGACCCGCCAGGGCTTAAGCGGATTGCACCTGGAAGTTATCCAGGGGCCGCAGCCCTGCCGCCATATAAAGGACATAGAGGGCATCATCAAAAAGGCCGGGCTGTCAGGCTTTGTCACGGAGAATTCCATCGCCATATTCACCAAACTGGCCGAAGCCGAGGCCAAGGTCCACCGTACTTCCATCGACAAGATACACTTTCACGAAGTGGGGGCGGTGGACGCCATCATAGACATCGTGGGCAGCTGCCTGGCGCTGGAAGACCTGGGGGCCAATAAAATATACTGCTCGGCCTTGAACGTGGGGCACGGCCAGGTCAAGTGCCAGCACGGCATTCTGCCTGTGCCGGCCCCGGCCACCGCCCAATTGCTGAAGACAGCGGCGGTCTATCAGAACGAACTAGCCGGCGAGCTGGTGACCCCCACCGGGGCGGCCATCATCACCCATTTTGCCGAAAGTTTCGGGCCGATGCCCCCAATGACCTTAAAATCTGTCGGAAGCGGAGCGGGCACCAGGGAACTGGCCCAGCCTAATCTTTTAAGGGTGATGGCGGGTGATTCATTGCCCGGCCGTAGATGCCCACACAACATCGTGCTGTTGGAAACCAACATCGACGACCTGAACCCCCAGATATACCAGCATTTGATGGAAGATCTTTTCAGTCAGGGCGCGCTGGACGTATATTATACGCCCATCCAAATGAAGAAGAACCGCCCGGCGGTGATGCTGTCGGTGCTGACCAACCCGGAGTACGAGGCCCAGATGCTGGACACGATCTTTGCCGAGACCACCACCCTGGGCATCCGCCGCCGGGAGATGGAGAGATACACCCTGCCCCGGCAGGTTATAAAAGTAAAGACCGCCCATGGAGTTGTCTCCGGCAAAAAGGCTACTATGTACGACGGGTCACATAAGTTCATCCCGGAATACGAGGAATGCAAACAGATCGCCCAAAAAAGCGGCCAGCCCCTGATGAAGATAATTGAACTGGCCCGGGCGCAATTCATAAAGGACCAAAAGAAATAACCTATGGACATCACGCTAAAAAGACTGGGCTTAAAGCCCAAATTGTCAAAGGTCATCTGGGATTTTTTCATGATCACGGTGGGCTGCGCTCTGATGGCCCTTTCCTACGACCTGTTCCTGGTCCCCCATAAGATCGCCCCGGGCGGGGCGGCCGGGATCAGCACCATCCTGCATTATCTGTTCAAACTGCCGGTGGGGGTGGTGATCTTTGCCGTCAACATCCCGCTGTTCATCTGGGGGATGCTGGAGTTCGGCAAGAAGTTCGGGTTCCGCACCATCTATGCGGTGTTCGTCACTTCCTTTCTGACCGACTTTTTGCAAGCTGTGTTCCATTTTAAGGCGGCCACCCAGAACGCCATCCTGGCGGCGGTCTACGGGGCCATACTGCTGGGCATAGGGCTGGGGCTGGCCTTTAGGCACCAGGCCACCACCGGCGGCTCGGACATAGTGGCCCAGATCATTTCCAAGTATTCCAACGCCACCCCGGGCATCGGCATCATCATGGTGGACTTCTTCATCATAGTGCTGGCCGGGCTGACCTTCCGCAGCGTGGACCTGGCCCTGTACGGCCTGATCACCCTGTACATCTCCAGCCGGATACTGGACGTGATACTTGAGGGCTGGTCGTACAACAAGGCGGCCTACATCATCTCCGACCAGCACCAGCTGATCCGGGGCGAGGTGGTGCTGGAGATGAACCGGGGCGGCACCATGTGGGTGGGCAAGGGATTTTACAAGGGCACCGAGCGCACCATCCTGTTCTGCGTGGTCAGCCGGAGGGAGCTGGTGCAGTTGAAGGAGATCGTAAGCCTGCTGGATCCCAAGGCCTTTATGGTGGTGACAGATGTCAAGGAGGTGCTGGGGCATGGGTTTACCTCTTGGAGCAAGGTAGCTGAAAACTAACGACAAAAAATAACGATTCACCATTAACATTTTACAATTCACAGGTAAAAATGAAAAGAATATTGACAGGAGACAGGCCTACCGGGCCTTTGCACATAGGACATTATTTTGGTTCACTGGTAGAACGGGTGAGACTGCAGGACCAGTACGAGACCTATGTCCTGATCGCCGACGTTCAGGCGTTGACCGACAACTTTGACGACCCGCAAAAGGTCCACGACAACATCATAGAGGTCACTCTGGACTACCTGGCGGCGGGGATAGACCCCAACAAATCCACCATAGTCATCCAGTCCAAACTGCCGGCCATCGCCGACCTGACCATCTTCTTCATGAACCTGGTGACGGTGGCCCGGGTGGGGCGCAATCCCACGGTCAAGGAGGAGATCAAGCAGAAGGGCTTTGGGGAATCTTTGCCCTTCGGGTTCTTTGCCTACCCCGTCTCCCAGGCGGCCGACATCCTGGCCTTCAACGCCGACCTGGTGCCCGTCGGGGACGACCAGCTGCCGATGATCGAGATGACCCGGGAGATCGCCCGCGACTTCAACCGGATCTACGGGCCGGTGTTCGTGGAGCCGGAGGCCAAGACCGGCAGTTTCGGGCGGATCAAGGGTTTGGACGGGAATTCCAAGATGAGCAAGTCGCTGAACAACGCCATAGACATCAAGGACAGCGCGGATGACACCGCCAAGAAGATCATGAGCGCCTACACCGACCCCACCAAGGCCCGCAAGGACGATCCCGGCCACCCGGACGGCTGCATGGTCTACGCCTATCACCAGATATTCACTCCCGGCCACGCCGCCATCAAGGAAGAGTGTTTGAAGGGCGGGCGGGGCTGCGTGGTCTGCAAAAAGGAGCTGATAGCCAACATGAACGGCTATTTTGCCCCGATCCGCCAGAAGCGTTTGGAACTGGGGAATGACCTGGGTTATGTCAGGAACGTGCTGAAGCAGGGCATCATCAAGGGGCAGGAAGTGACAGGGGACATACTGGAAAAGGCCAAGACTGCCATGAAGATAGATTACCGGGACATACTGGGATGAACTTGATTCCTAAACGCGGATTGTAACATCAGATTTATACTATGACGAAGTGGCCTTTTAATGACAAACCTAATACTGCTGTATTTACAACGAAAGATATTCTTGACTTCAAAGGTCATATATCTTTCGTTTGCCGAGATTTGGATGACGGTGCATGGCAGTTTTTAACAGGGAAACAGGTGGATGAGAATGATGCTGCAATCGTTTCCCTGCAAGAGATATTGGAAATTGATCCGACCCTTATAGATATTCTTGATTTACCCATTGGGTGGAAAGCAGTGAGAAATAAGAACAATGCTGATTGGCAGCGTTCGCCAAACAATTAATAGAGTTAAGTAAGTAAAAGGAGATATAATCTTGAAAGACCTAGCACAACACGCCCTGAACGTGGCCGAGGTGGCCGGGGCCACCTACGCCGACATCCGCATAATCAACGAAGACTCCGAGCGGGTGGAGGTCAAGGACGGCCAGGTGGGCAGCATCAACCGGGGAACCTCCGGGGGCTTTGGCATCCGGGTGATAGCCAACGGGGCCTGGGGCTTTGCCTCCAGCCCCAAAATAGACAAAGCCGAGATCGAGCGGGTGGCCAGGCTGGCCGTCAAGGTGGCCAAGGCCAGCGCCCTGCTTAAGGTCCGTGACCTGGAACTGGCCCCGGTGGAGAAGTACATTGACAAGTACGTCACTCCCCACAAAAAGAATCCGCTGGAAGTGCCTCTGGAGGAGAAGATCGCCATGCTGCTCAAGACCGATGAGATCATGCGGAAGGTGAAGGGCGTCAACATCACCGAATCCCAGATCGCGTCCTGGGTGGAGGACCAGTTGTTCGCCTCCACCATCGGCTCGGTGATAGACCAAAGGATAGTGCAGTGCGGCGGGGGATACACCGCCACCGCCATCAAGGACGGCGACGTGCAATACCGTTCCTATCCCTGCTCCCACGACGGGCAGTGGGAATCCAACGGCTACGAGATGATCGAGGCCCTGGACTTTCCCGGGCACGCTCAACAGGCGGCCGAGGAGGCAGTGGCCCTGCTGTCGGCCGTGCAGTGCCCCTCCGGCGAGAAGGACATCATTTTAGAGGGCTCCCAGCTTTCCCTGCAGATCCACGAATCCGTCGGACATCCCCTGGAGCTGGACCGGGTGTTCGGCAGCGAGGCCAACTATGCCGGGACCAGCTTCGCCACCACCGACAACCTGGATAAGCTTAAGTACGGTTCGGATATCGTCAACATCACCAGCGATCCCGCCTGCCCCATGGGGCTGGGCAGCTTCGGATACGACGACGAGGGCGTCAAGGCCCGGAAGCACGACCTGATCCGGAGCGGTCTGCTGGTCAAATATCTGTCCTCACGCGAGACCGCACAGAAGATCGGCAAGATATCCACCGGGGCCATGCGGGCCGACGGCTGGGGCAACATGCCCATCGTCCGGATGACCTGCATCAACCTGGAACCGGGCACCAAGCCGCTGGAACAGATCATCTCCGAGACCGAGGACGGCATCTACATGGCCACCAACAAGAGCTTCTCCATCGACGACCGGCGCTCCAACTTCCAGTTCGGCACCGAGATCGCCTGGGAGATCAAGAAGGGCAAGCTGGGGCAGATGCTGAAGAACGCCACTTACACCGGTTTTACCCCGCAGTTCTGGAACGCCTGCGACGCCATCGCCGGGCCCGGGGACTGGAAGATCTGGGGCACCGCCAACTGCGGCAAGGGGGAGCCGGGGCAGACCGCCCGGACCGCCCAGGGCTGCTCGCCGTCAAGGTTCCGCAAGATCAAGGTCGGCGTGGTGCCGGGGAAAAAGTAGCGGCCCTATATCGACACTGATGGACACTGGCGGTGAACATGCAGTGAACACAGTCTCAAAAAAACTAAAAATCATTTGAACGGAAATAAAATGTTGATAGATAAAAACCAGGCCCACGACATCTGCAAAAGGGCGTTGTCCTTTGCCAAAGAAGGCCAGGCCGAAGTGATCCTGACCCAGACGGCCAGCCCGCTGACCAGGATCGCCAACAACACCATCCATCAGAACGTGGAGACCTCGGATATCAGTATCTCCCTGCGGGTGGATCTCGATGATCGCTCCGGCCGCTCCACTACTAACCAGTTCGATGATGAATCGCTGAAGAATCTGGCCAAACAGGCATTGCTATCGGCCAAGGCTGTTACCAGCAAACAGGAGCTTCCGTCGATGATGGGACCGCAGCAATACCGTGAGATCCCGGCCTTTGACCAGAGCTCGGCCTTCATGGAGCCGGAGCAGAGGGCGGAGATGGTGCTTAAGGCGGTAAAGCTGGCCCGACAGGAAAAAGTGGAGTTGGCCGGGCTGGTCAACAACACACTTTATGCCACCGCCATGGCCAACAGCCAGGGGTTGTTCGCCTACCATAACATGAGCACCCTGCGGATGGAGATCACCGCCCGTTCCGGCATCACTGCCGGACGGTTTGCCCGGACGGCGCGCAAAGCAGGCGAGATCGACCCGGAGCAGATCGCAGCCATCGCCATCAAAAAGTGCCTGGGCGGGCTCAACGCCAAGGCGCTGGAGCCGGGCGAGTACACCGTCATCTTGGAGCCGGAGGCGGTGACCACTCCGCTGATGTTCCTGTCTTATCTGTCGTTCGGCGCCCAGGCGGTACAGGAGAACCTGAGCTGCCTGTCCGGCAAGCTGGGGCAGAAGCTGATGGGGGAGAACATCACCATAACCGAAGATGCCTATCACCCGCTGGCGGTATGGGCCGAGCCGTTCGATTCCGAGGGCATGCCCAAGCGGAAAGTGACCATCATCGAAAAGGGCGTGGCCAAAGGACCGGTGTACGACCTTAAGACGGCGGCCAAGGATAAAACCGAGACCACTGGCCACGGCCTGCCCCAGCCCAACACCTGGGGCCCGATGCCCAGAAACCTGATCCTGGAGGGCGGTAGCTCTTCCCTGGAGGACCTCATCAAGTCCACCAAGCGCGGGGTGCTGGTGACCAGATTCTGGTACAACCGGGTGGTGGACCGCAAGATCCCCATTATCACCGGGATGACAAGGGACGGCACCTTCCTGATCGAGGACGGCAAAGTGTCCTGTGGGGTCAAGAATATGAGGTTCAACCAGGACTTGGTGGAGTTCTTCAATAACGTGGAGACGCTGGGCGTGCCGGAGAGCCAGGAGAATATGGTGGTTCCGCCGCTTAAGGTCAATAATTTCCATTTTACCGGGCTGACCGAGGCCTAAGCACAGGATGTAATTTTTAACCGCAAAGACGCAAAGAACGCTAAGCGGTTTAATCAATGTGAGAAAACAGCAATGACCAAATCAACAAAATATGACGCAGGACGGATAATGATCCGCCCGGCCCGGCCCTCGGACAAGGCGGTGGTGCTTGACTTCTGCAAGCATACCTTTGGCCGCTGGGGCGACTACATGCCCCATGTCTGGGACGAGTGGGTAAAGACCAAGGGCGGGCTGTTCTTCGCAGCCACGATGGATGACAGGCCGGTCGGCGTGGGCAAGATCACCATCCACCGGCCGGGCGAGCTGTGGCTGGAGGGCTTAAGGGTGGACCCCAAGTACCGGGGGCACGGCATCGGCCGCATCATACAGGACTACACCTGGAAGAAGGCCATGAGCCTGAAACCCCGTTTCATACGATATGCCACCGGCTCCTACAACAAGATCTCCCAGCACTTGGGCGGGTCCAAGGGCATGAAGATCGTGGCTGAGTTCGACGAATACGTGGCAAAATTACCCAAGGCAGTTGAAACTTACCTGGTCCCCGCCCGGGCAGATGAGTGCATAGAATATTTAGAGCTTTTCAACCGCGATCGCCAGGCCAAACATTGGAAAGGATTGTATCTGGACAGCTGGTCAGCCAGGACCTTTGACCAGCAGGCACTGGAAGGCTTGATCAAACAAAAAAGAGTTTACGGGTATTATGACCAACGGGGGCTGGCCGGAGCTTTGGTGATACTGCAGTCCAAGGACAAGAAGTTCTACAACTACTGTCGTTCTGCGGCGCTTGATCCCAAGACATTCAAGACCGTCCTTAAGGAGGGCCGGAAACTGGGGCATCTGCTGGGGGCCAAAAAGACCGAGATGCATCTGCCCAAAACGCCGTGGTTCCGGAGCATCGTCAAGGGAACAGGCTGGAAGAAGGCCATGCCGATATGGATGGTGATACTGGAGTGGGCCAGGAAACGGTAATTCCCCACGAAAACCAGATCAAAATATTTCGTGCATCCTTCGGCCCGCCAAGGCGGACTCAGGACAAGTTTATCGGGAGAGGTAATATGACCCCTTATGAGATAATCTATAAAAAACGCAACGGCGGTGAACTCTCGGCCTCCGAGATAAAATGGTTCATCGCCAGTTACACATCCGGGGCCATACCGGACTACCAGACCTCGGCCCTGCTGATGGCCATATTCCTGAAAGGCATGACCCCGCAGGAGACCACCGAGCTGGCCATGGCCATGATGAACTCCGGACGGGTGTTCGACCTGTCCGACATTCCCGGTATCAAGGTGGACAAGCATTCCACCGGCGGGGTGGGGGACAAGGTCTCCATAATCTTAGCGCCGATGGTGGCGGCGGCCGGGGTGCCGGTGCCGATGGTCTCCGGGCGGGGCCTGGGCCACACCGGCGGGACGCTGGACAAGCTGGAATCCATCCCCGGTTTCCGCACCAACCTGTCTTACGACGAGTTCCGCCACACTTTGGCCCGGATTGGGCTGGCCATGATGGGTCAGACACCCGACCTGGCCCCGGCCGACAAGAAGCTCTACGCCCTGCGCGACGTCACCGCCACGGTTGACTGCGTCCCGCTGATAGCCGCCAGCATCATGTCCAAGAAGCTGGCCGAGGGCGCCGACGGGCTGGTGCTGGATGTCAAGACCGGCAGCGGGGCCTTCATGCAGAAGCACCAGGACGCCTTGGAGCTAACAAAGACCATGACGGCCATCGGACAGGGGATGGGCAAAAAGATGAAGGCCCTGATCACCGACATGAACCAGCCGCTGGGCCGGGCGGTGGGCAATGCGCTGGAGATCGAAGAATGCGTGGAATGTCTTAAGGGCAATGGCCCCGAAGACCTGATGGAGTTGACCTATGCCTTGGGCGCCGAGATGCTGGTGATGGGCGAACGGGCCAACGACGTGGAATCCGGCAAGAGGATCCTTGAACAGATCGTCTCCTCAGGCCAAGGTCTTGATAAATTCAGGGAAATGGTGGCGGCCCATGGCGGGGAGGTCAAAGTTGCCGATGACTATAAGAAAGTACTGCCCCAGGCCAAATATGTCATCGAAGCCAAGGCAGAGAAGTCAGGATACATCTTTTCCATGGACAACCGCGAAGTGGGAATGATCGGGGTCTTTCTGGGCTGCGGCCGGCTGAAGATGGACGATGTGATCGATCCCTCTGCCGGGTTCATCTTTGAACGCAGGGTAGGTGGCCAGGTAAAAGCCGGGGATACCATGGTCAAAGTGCTCTGCAATGATGAGCAGAAGGGACGGGAAGCGGCCCGGCGGCTTCAGGGATGCATTAAGATATCAGACAATAAACCAGAAGCAGTTAAGTTAATAAAAGACATAATATAAGCAGGACAAAATAATGCAAAACTTTAGCAACAAAATAGTACTCATTACCGGGGCTTCCAGCGGGATCGGGCAGGCCTCGGCGGTGGAGTTTGCCAAACTTGGCGCTAAGCTGGTCCTGGCCGCCCGGCGCAAAGACCGCCTTGATCAACTGGCCGCTCGACTGATCAAAGAATACAAGATCGAAGTTCTCACCATAGCACTTGATGTCAGAAACCAGAAGGACGTCCAGAAGGCCATTGACGAACTTCCAATCGAGTGGGCTAACATCGACATCCTGCTGAACAACGCCGGGCTGTCCCGGGGGCTGGAGAAGATCCAGGAAGGCGTCATTCAGAACTGGGAGGAGATGATAGACACCAACGTCAAGGGCCTGCTCTATGTCACCCGGGCGGTGATGCCGGGGATGGTGCAGAGGAACTCCGGCCACATCGTCAACATCGGCTCCATCGCCGGGCACGAGGTCTATCCGGCCGGCAACGTCTACAACGCCACCAAGCACGCGGTAAAGGCCCTGAACAAGGCCATGAGGATGGACGCCTTCGGCACCAGTATCCGGGTCACCAGCGTTGATCCCGGCTTCGCCGAGACCGAGTTCTCGGTTGTCCGCTTCCACGGCGACCAGCAGCGGGCGGACAAGGTCTACCAGGGGATGACGCCCCTAAGGCCGGAGGACATCGCGGATGCAGTGGTCTGGGCCTGCTCCCGGCCGGCCCACGTCAACATCGAGGACATCATCATCATGCCCACCGACCAGGCGGCGGTAAGCATGGTCAACAGAAAACAGTAAGAAGTGCTTATGTATATTGCTCAGGAACCTTTATCCGCAGATTAACGCAGATAATATCTGTTCAACTTTTACCAAAGCAGAGTAACTTGACTAGAAGAATCTGCGAAAATCTGTGAAAGCGTTCGACTGAGCTCACGCCGAAGTCTGCGGATAGATAACTTTGGTGTATGTCCCTGAGCTAATTTGATAGACGTTCAGTAAAATTTGACAGAAAACCTGATTTCTGATATAATTCCATAAATGTTCTCCGATCCCGTTGTCCTAAAGCAGAGATGCCACGGATCCCGGGACGGTTCCGCTGAAAAGCGGACAAGGGTGGGGCTGGAAACGGCTTTGCCTCCCGTATTTGGAAAGGAGAGGTGGTCAAGAATGCAAGCGGTTCGTCAATTATAACGGGCCGCATTGTGGTCCTTTTGCGCCTATCCTTCCAAAATATTCAAGGATGGGTTTTTTTATTACCAAATCATAACCACAGCAAGAGGAACCAATGAACAACGCGGTATTCAACACGGCCTTACCCGGCAATGAACCGATCTACGGTTACCTGAAAGGATCGCCCGAAAGAAGGGCCTTGGAAAAGGAACTGGAGCGGCAGTCCTCAATAATAGTGGACATCCCGGCCATCATCAACGGCCGGGAGGTCCGCACCGGGAAGACAAAAAATGTGGTGATGCCCTGCGACCACGGCCATGTGCTGGCCAAATACCATCAGGTGGGGCCGGAGGAGGTCAAGCAGGCCATCAAGGCCGCCTGTGACGCCAAGGAAGAATGGATGACCATGTCCTGGGTGGAGCGCACCGCCATTACCTTAAAGGCCGCCAAGCTGATCGCCGACAAGCACCGTTATCTGATCAACGCCTCCACCATGCTGGGGCAGGGCAAGAATGTCTTTCAGGCGGAGATAGACTCGGTGGGCGAGACCATAGACTTTTTAAGATTCAACGCCTATTTCATCTCCAAGATCTACGGGGAACAGCCGCTTTCCACCCCGGAGCAGATGAACCGGGTGGAATTCCGGCCGCTGGAGGGCTTCGTCTTCACCATCACGCCCTTCAATTTCACCGCCATCGGCTCCAATCTTAACATGGCCCCGGTGCTAATGGGCAATACCACAATCTGGAAGCCGGCCACCACCTCGCTGTTGTCAAACTACTACCTGATGCAGGTCTTCAAGGAGGCCGGCCTGCCCGACGGGGTGATCAACTTCCTGCCGGGCTCGGGCGCGGTTATCAGCGAAGTGGCCATGAAATCCAAAGAACTGGCCGGGATTCATTTCACCGGCTCCAACAACACTTTCAACAGCCTGTGGAAAGGCGTCTCGGACAACCTGGGAACCTACAAGTCGTACCCCAAATTGGTGGGGGAGACCGGCGGCAAGGATTTCATCTTCGTCCACAACTCCTCCGACCCGGCCCAGGTGGCCGCGGCTTTTGTTAGGGGAGCCTTTGAATACCAGGGCCAGAAATGCTCGGCCTGCTCCCGGGGCTATGTTCCCAAATCATTGTGGCCGGAGGTCAAGGACAGGATGCAGGGCATGCTGAAGCGCATCAAGCTGGGCGATGTCAGGGATTTTGACTGTTTTGTCAACGCGGTGATAGACGAAAGATCGTTCGACTCCATCATGGGATATATTTCCAAAGCCAAATCCAGCCCCATTGCCAAGATCATCGCTGGCGGTGAAGGTGATAAGAGCAAGGGTTACTTTGTTCAGCCTACCGTCATAGAAGCTTTTGTTCCCCATTTTGTGACCATGGAGGAGGAGATCTTCGGGCCGGTGCTGACCATCTACGTCTACGAAGACGACCAGTTCGAGGAGACGCTGAAGATCTGCGACAGCACCTCGCCCTACGCTCTGACCGGGGCCATCTTCGCCCGGGAGCGTTCGGCCATCGTCACGGCCTGCCAGGCCCTGCGATATGCCGCCGGGAACTTCTACTACAACGACAAGTGCTCCGGGGCCATGGTGGGATTGCAGCCGTTCGGCGGCGCCCGGGCCTCCGGCACCAACGATAAGGCCGGCGGGGTCTACAATCTTTTGCGCTGGATCTCGCCCCGGACCATCAAGGAGAACTACCTGCCCCCGGTGGATTTCCCCTACCCCTATATGGAAAAATAAAAAACTGAACCGGTTAGCTATCTAACTCAGGGCACATATATGGACATGGGACTATTCTGAACTCAACCCCGCTTCGTTTGCAAAATGCTTGCATGTCTCAGTGCATGCTTTGATTCCCCTTCTCTTACTCCAAAGATAGTCCAAATTTATCCAAGAGAAGGGGACAGAGGGGATGAGTTAAAGAAAATATGTTTCCACACAATACAACTTTCCTGAGCAGGTCAAACAGATATTTAAAACTATTAACCTATCATAAACACTTTTAGGAGAAACAATGAAGAGGTTCACCACCCTGGCGCTTTCCCTGCTTCTGGTGCTTTCCCTGCTGGCTCCGGCGGCCCTGGCCAAGGACAAGCCCAAGCTGGTCCTGGCTACCACCACCAGCACCATGGATTCGGGACTGCTCGATTTCCTGGTTCCCATCTTTGAAAAGGAGAACGGCTGCAAGGTGCAGGTGATAGCGGTGGGCACCGGGGCCTCCATCCGCTACGGCAAGGACGGCAACGCCGACGTCGTGATGGTCCACGACCCGGTGGCAGAAGAAGTGGTGGTCAAGGAAGGCTTTTTCGTGGAACGGAAATACCTGATGTACAATGATTTTGTCATTGTGGGCCCGGCCGAGGATCCGGCCGGCATCAAGGGCCTGGCCTCCGCCACCGAAGCGCTGAAGAAGATAGAGGCTTCGCAGGCGACCTTCGTCTCCCGGGCCGACCAGTCCGGCACCCACAAGAAAGAACAGCGGCTGTGGGAAACGGCCGGCGTCAAGCCCAAGGGCACCTGGTACCTGGAGGCCGGCGCCGGAATGGAGGCCATCCTGCGTATCGCCAACGAAAAGCGGGCCTACAGCCTGACCGACCGCGGCACCTACCTGGCCCATCAGAAGGAGTATGACCTGCCGATCCTGAACGAGGGGGACAAGGAATTGTTCAACCCCTACCACATCATGCTGGTGGCCCCGGCCAAGTATCCGTTCGTCAACTATTCCCTGGCCAAGAAGTTCTCTGACTTCCTGACCTCGGAGCGCGGCCAGAAGCTGATCGCCGAGTACGGTGTGGAAAAGTACGGCCAGCCCCTGTTCTACCCGGCGGCGGAGAAGAAATAAATGAAGAAACTCTTGTTAACACTTATTGTCTCAATAAGCCTGTGTTCTTTGGCCCTGGCCGGGCAGACCCTGATAGTGGCTTCCACCATGAGCCCCTACGATACCGGGCTGTATACCGATCTGCTGCCAAAGTTCGAACAGCAGTATGACTGCAAGATACTGCTGTATTCCCTGCCCACCGGCAAGGCCCTTGGCCTGTTGCAGTCCGGGGCGGCCGACGTGGCCATCGTCCACGACCGCAAGGCCGAGGACGCGGTGCTGCTGGCTGGTTTTGGCACCCAGGCCTGGGACCTGATGTACAACGACTTCGTGCTGGTTGGGCCGCTGGACAATCCGGCCGGTATCGACAGCTCGCTGCCCGATGTCAAAACTGCTTTGACCAAAGTGCGGGATGCCAAGGCCAAATTCTATTCCCGTTCCGACATGTCCGGCACCCACCAGAAGGAGATGACCCTGTGGCAGTCCGCCGGGATAGATCCCATAGACAGCGAGTGGTATTCCGAGACCGGGTTGGGCACGGTCAAGGTCTTAACCAAGGCCAACAAGGACGGGGCTTACACCCTGGCCGACCGGGCCACCTGGCTGACCTACAGCAAGGATTACCCGAACCTCAAGATCGTCTGCCAGCGCGACCAGCTGATGCTCAACTACATCCGGATCATCACCGGGTCGCCGGCCAAATATCCCCACCTAAACTACGATCTGGCGGTAAAGTTCGTTAAATTCATGCTCTCGCCCGAAGTGCAGGAGATGATCCGGGTCTCGGGCGTGGACAAGTTCGGCGAGCCCCTGTACATTCCCGACGCCAAGAACAAATAAAAATAAATTTTAAAGAGAGAGACGATGAAAAGAATATTTTTACTGGCCATGGTCATTGCCTTAGCCGGATCAGCCTTCGCCTTTGACGTCAAGACCGACGCCAAGCAGGATTACCCCACTTTCAAGGTCAACGGCTGGCTCAAGCTTACCTACATGGACACCCTGTATCACGACACCCTGGTCACCTATCCTGCGGGCTTCGAGGCCAAGGACGCGGCCATCACCGTCAGCGGAGACGCCTGGAGCAACCTGGCCTACCGGATCTGCCTTTCGGCCAACAAGGCTACCAAGGCCGGTACCAGTACTGTCTATGCCGCCTGGCTTTTCGACGCCTACGCCGACTGGAAGCCATCCAAATTGTATTCCTTCAGAATAGGCCAGTATAAAAGGCCATTCGGGTTCGAGCAGCTGACTGCGGCCACCAGCATGGATTTCGTCAGCGCCGCCCAGCTTACCGGGAAGTTCAACGCCAGCAACCGGGAGGTTGGCGTGATGGGCTTCGGCGTCTGGAACGACCTGAATTATTTCCTTTCATTGGGCAACGGCTCCCCCTACAACGAAAAGGACGCCAATCCGTCAAAGACGGTCGTTTCCCGCATCGTCTATGCGCCGTTGGCGGGCATGACCGTAGGCGGCTCGGTGGAATACGGCACCCAGAACACCGCCGGGAAGAGCTATTACAACCGCCACGCCGGCCTGGACGTGAACTACGAGCGGGGCAAGCTGTTCGCCCGGGGCGAGTTTATGATCGGGAGCGATGACAAAGTGCTGTCGGATTCGCTCTACCGCAATACCACCAAGACCGTGCGAGACACCATCCCCGGCGGCTATATGGACACCACCGGGACCTGGCACGATACAACCTATTACTACACCAGGACCATCGCCACCAAGACCTACACCAAGCTGAGCAACGTGACGGATAAACTGATGCGCGGGGCCTACATCACCGTGGGCTATGTTCCCATGCAGAAACTGAGGGTTAGCGTCAGGGGCGACCTGTACCGCGAATACTATTCCTGGAAGCCGGACACAGTCAGGATCAGCACCACCGAGCTGGACACGGTGTGGAAGAGGACAGAGGCCCGGACCACGGTCTGGACGCTGGGAGCGGACTATTTCCTGAATCCCAACACCAAGGTCTCGTTGAATTATGACATAAAGCAGGAAGACCTGGTCTACCGGCCGTACAAGAACAACATTCTTTCGGCCCAGCTGCAGGTTAAATTTTAAACTGAGGATTGCATCTATTCCCAACAATAGGAGCGCATTTCCAAGGCGCTCCTATTGTCTTTCGATCAATATTTTGTTATCATAATACCCATGTTCAATCTGATCCAAAGCATGCAGCAGGCCCTGGGCCTGCTGCTTAAATTCGACCCCGAGATCTGGCAGATCGTGTTTTTGTCCCTGCAGGTCTCATTTGCCTCTTCGCTGATCGCCGTAGTTTTGGCCGTCCCGCTGTCCCTGGCCATTACCCAGAACGAATTCAGGGGCAAGAGGATCGTCATCGGAACGGTCAACAGTTTCATCGCCATCCCCGCGGTGGTGATAGGGCTGGTCTGCTATCTGCTGTTATCCCGCTCGGGACCACTGGGGTTCTGGCACCTGCTGTATACTCCATCGGCCATCATCATCGCCCAGACCCTGCTGATCATCCCGCTGATGACGGGACTGAGCATCTCGGCCCTGCAGTCTTTGGGGCACCGGGTGAAGGAGACCATGATAACCCTGGGGGCCGGCCGGTGGCACCTGATCCTGGGAATTATGCGTGAGGTCCGCTTTGCCCTGGCCGCGGCCTTCATCACCGGTTTCTCCCGGGTGCTGGGCGAGACCGGCATGACCATGATGGTGGGCGGCAACATCAAGGGCGAGACCCGGGTGATGACCACCGCCATCGCGCTGGAGACCATCAAGGGCAACTTTGAGCTGGGGATCGCTTTGGGACTGGTGCTTTTGATAGTGGCCATCGGCATCAACATCATCCTTCAGGCTGTGCAGGGGAGGGCCGGACGATGAAGATAGTGGCCCACAACCTTTCCAAAAGCTTTGAAGGCAAGGCTGTGCTCAAGGACGTCTCGCTGGAAATCGACGGTTCAGGCATCTATGCTCTGGTGGGCCCCAACGGCTCGGGCAAGACCACTTTGATGCGTCTGCTTGCCCTGCTGGAGAAAAGCGGCGGCGGGACCCTTAAATACAAGACCCGGGGCAGCGAGGGATATGATGCGGTGGTGCATTCACCGGGCATCAGGAAAAAGATGGGCCTGATCCACAATCCGGCGGTGATGCTGTCCGGCACGGTGCGCTACAATCTGGAGTACGGCCTGCGGGTGAGGGGCGTGTCCCAATCCGAGCGGAGAAGAAGGACTGACCAGGTGCTGGAGGCCCTGTCATTGCGGGGTTTCGGGAAACGCGAGGCCAAAACCCTGTCGGCCGGGGAGATCCAGCGGGTGGCGCTGGGCCGGGTGCTGGCGCTGGACCCGGAGGTGGTGTTCCTGGACGAGCCCACCGCCAACCTGGATCCCTTGAGCGCCAAACTGATCGAGAAAACGATCCTGGAACTGGCCTCCCGGGGCAAGAAAGTAGTTTTAGCCACCCACAATCTTTGGCAGGTGGAACGGATCGCTAACTGGGTCTGGTTCCTTAACGACGGAGTGATCTCCATCTCCGGCACTGCCCAGGACGTTCTGCACAAGGGCGATCAGGCCTTTTGGGGAAAGTTCTTGGGCCGGGACAACCTGTTTGCCGGGGAAATTGGAAAAATGGGAAATAGGAAATTGTTCAAGGTTGGAGTGACAGAGTTTGAAGTGGTAACCGAACTGGAAGGCCAGGTCATGGCCAGTCTTAATCCTACGGAGATAATATTGTCCAGCCAGAAGCTGGTCAGCAGCGCCCGCAATGTGCTGGAGGGAGTTGTTATCGAGGCCGTTTCCGAGGGCGGGTTGTACAAAGTTACTTTAGATATTGGTCTCCCGTTGGACGTGGCCATTACCAAGGCCTCGTGGGACGAGATGGGTTTGCAGAAGGGCAGCAAGATGTATGCGGTGTTCAAGGCCAGCAGTGTCAGGGTGTGGAGGGAGGAGAACGGAGACTAGTTAATTGATAATGGATCACAGGCGCTGGATGTTAGGAAAATATCAAAATGACCAAATTACACCACCGTAACATTCGTCTTCCCAAATATGATTATTCCCGTGAAGGTTCATATTTTATAACCATATGTGCCCAAGACAGGTTATTTGTTTTTGGTGATATTGCCGAAAAACAGATGAAATTGAACAAATGGGGCCTGATCGTTGAACAATGTTGGCATGATCTGGTAAAACATTATACCGGGATTGAATTGGATGCGTTTGTAATTATGCCGAATCATGTGCATGGAATAATTGTCATCACGGGGAATATTATCGTAGGGGATGGTTTGAAACCATCCCCTACGGGTACGGACGGTGATAAAACCAAATGTCATGGGTTGACGGAAATCGTCCGGGCATTTAAAACGTTTTCGGCCAGGAAGATCAATGAACAACGAAACACCCAGGGGCAAAAGGTCTGGCAGCGTAATTATTACGAACATGTCATACGTAATGAAGTGTCTTTGAACAAAATACGCGAATACATCACCAATAACCCCCGTAACTGGCATACGGATGGCAATAATCCAAACAGGATAAAACCATGATCTCATTTCACGAAGCGCGCAGCAAAATGCTGGAGGGCATAAAACCATTGCCCCCAGAAAAATGCCGTCTGGCGGACCTCTTGGGCCGGGTGCTGGCCCAGGACGTCACAGCCTCGTTCGACATCCCGCCCAGGGACAATTCGGCCATGGACGGCTTTGCCGTCATCGCCTCCGATGTTGCCGGGGCCTCGGAGCAAAGTCCTGTGACCCTGCAGGTGATCGAGGACGTTCCGGCCGGGCAGGTGGCAACCAAATCCTTGAAACCGGGGCAGGCTATCCGCATCATGACCGGGGCGCAGATACCGGAGGGGGCGGACGCCGTGATTCCTGTGGAACTAACGGAAGGCAAAATGCAAAATGCAAAATGCAAAATACTTCAAGCGGTCATACAGGGAGCCAATATTCGCCGGCAAGGAGAGGATGTTACGGCAGGGCAATTGCTGATAACCAAGGGAACAAGATTGCGGCCGCAGGAGGCGGGGCTGATAGCTTCCTTGGGCTTGACCGAAGTCCTGGTCTCCAAACAGCCGGTGGCGGGGATCATCTCCAGCGGTAACGAGGTGGCCGCGCCGGGCCAGCCGCTTAAGCCGGGGCAGATATACGACGCCAACCGTTTCAGCATCGGCGGGCAGGTGAAAGAGGCAGGGGCCTTGGTCAGGGATTACGGCATCATCGCCGACGACCTGGCAAAGATAAAAGAAACTCTGAACCAGGCGACCCGGGAATGCGATGTGGTCATCACTTCGGGCGGGGTCTCGGTGGGCGACTACGACCTGATGAAACAGGCTTTGTCCGAGTTGGGGCAGATGAATTTCTGGCAGGTGAAACAGAAACCGGGAAAACCGCTGGCCTATGGGCATATCAACGGCAAGCCGGTGGTGGGGCTTCCGGGCAACCCGGTGTCCTCGATGGTGGTCTGTGACCAGTATGTCCGTTTGCTGCTGCTGAAGATGCAGGGTAGTCAAAACATTTTCAAAGCGCCGATAACAGCGGTCTGCGACCAGGCCGTAAAGAAACCCGCCGGCAAGACCCAATTTCTGCGGGCAAAAGTGAAATGGCAGGATGGGGCGTATCACGCGGTTCTCACCGGGCCGCAGGGTTCGGGCATTCTGACCTCCATGGTCCAGGCCGACGGGCTGATGATCCTGCCGGAGGAGTGCGAGGGAGTGAAGCCGGGGGACACCGTGCACATTGAAATGTTCGGATGAACGGGACGCAGATGAACGCTGATTTGAATCGATTTGCGCTGATTTTTCAACATGAAAACTTTAAACTGTAAACTCAGTAACTGGTGAAGCCATGCAGCCAATAATCTCCTTCGTCGGACATTCCAACTCCGGCAAGACCACCCTGATCGAGCAGATCGTCCGCATCCTCAGCCGCAAGGGCTACCGGGTAGGGGTGCTCAAGCACACCCACGGCGCCATCAAGGCCGACAGGCGCGGGACCGACACCGACCGCTTCCGGCTGGCCGGGGCAGGCATCTCGTCAATCACCGACGACAAACTGCTGGTGAGGTTCGAGGATGCCAGGAAACTCACACCGAAAATAATCGTCGGCGCCCTGGGCCGGGAACTTGACCTGCTGATTGTCGAAGGCTACAAGAAGGAGTCTTTTCCCAAAGCGCTTTTTTCGGATGAACTTTCATCCGTCAATCTTAAGGGCATCATCGCCACCATCGGCAAAAAGACACCGCAGGAAGGCACGATCCGGCATTTCAGCCCCTCAAAACCGCACCAGATCGCCCGCTGGCTGGAGCAGACCTTCATCCTGCCGGTCCGGCAGGACAGGGCGCTTCAGGTTCTGATCGACGGCAAACCATTGCCCATGAACCCCTTCGTCCGGAAGATGATCAAAGAGACCCTGGCCGGGATGCTGAAGAGCCTGAAAGGCGGGCGGGGCCGTAAGACCCAGATATTGATTGACTTTAGCTCCAAAATGTAGTATCCTTATAGCCCTAATTGTATTCAGGAGACCGAGATGAAAAAAACATTGCTTTTTGCCGCTCTGGCGGCATTGATCGTTGGTTGCGCCAAAAAGGAACAGCCCAAACCGGCGGCGGCCCCGGCTCCGGCAAAACCAGCTTCGGTGTTCGTGGCTTCGGTCAGTTTTGCCAAGGGCGACGTCCAGAAATTGCTGAGCGGTACGTGGAACAAAGCCGTTCCGGGCGATTCCCTATTCACCGGCGACTGCCTGGCGATAGCTGATAAATCAGAGCTTGAACTCAAGGATGCCCAGGGTAAATTGGTAAAACTGCTGGGACCCCAGACCGACGAAGTGACCACTTTGCTGCAGAAGGCCGCCGCGGCCCCGGAAGCAAAACAGGAAAGCAAGGTTTTAAAAAACCTGAAGAAGATAGAAGGCAAGAAGGAGGCCCTGACAGAGCAGACGCCCACCGCCGTGGCCGGGATCCGGGGCACGCAGAAACGTAAGCCGATGCCGGATACCACCGCCGTTTCCGATACCACCAAATAGCTTTCGCACTGAAGTATTCAGTATCCAGTAATCAGTAGTCAGTATTCGCAGACGAGAGAATAAAACAAAATAATATACCAACCCAAGGAGCAAACATGAAAAAGGGCATACATCCCAAGTACGAGGCCACCACCATCACCTGCAGCTGCGGCAATGTCATCAAGACCCGCTCCACCTCCAAGGACATCCACGTGGAAATCTGCTCCAGCTGTCATCCTTTCTACACCGGAAAAGAGAAGCTGCTGGATGCCGCCGGCCGGGTGGAACAGTTCCGCAAGCGTTATGCCAAGAAGGAAGGCGCCGAGGCCAAGCCCAAAGCCGCCGCCAAGGCCGAACCGAAACCCAAAGCCGAAGCCAAGCCCAAGGCCGCAGCCAAAGCCTAAGGAACGGTTCTCCGAACATCATAGAAAAGCAAGGAACATGGCGAGTTTCACCAAAAGAAACTCGCTATTTGCTTAGTTGAACATTGGATAGTCATTTCCGGGGGTTAGACAGGATTTACATGATTTTCATGATTCTGGGGTTTGTATTCAGTAAAAAGAATAGCAATCATGTTAAACGCTTATCCAATCAGCTCAGGGAACTGGTTGACCGCCCGGTGCCAACCCCGGTTGTCGCGTTAAGAACCGTCAGTGAGCATCGCAGTTGACGGCGGTTAAAAGCTTGTCTGGCGTGTTTGAGGGCTGGGCCAAAGCCCGAGTTCAGACAAGCCCGCCGGCTACGAGAAGCGCAACGCGGGTCCGCTGAAGCCTTGGCGTAAGCGTGGCCCGGATGGTTCTTTGCGACGAGCTTTTTTCTTTTTGGTTCTTTTTCATTTTGGCGGCACAAAAAAGAAAAAGAACATAATTGAGCCAATTTCTGTGTTTTTACCAAACCCGCCATATTTTTTTACTTTTCCTGAGAAAGTAAAATAGTCATTTCATGTTAATCCTGTCTGCCCATGGTATGAAATTGTAGTTGAGTAATTCTGAAGTACTAACAAGGGAGCTACATTGAACATCCACGAGAGCATCATCAAGAAGATCGCCGAGGACGAGAAGGTCCCCTGGGAAAGCATCAAAGAGGGTCTGGAGCAGGGCACCATAGTGATCCCCATGAACAAGAACCGCCGGCTGTTGAAGCCCTGCGCGGTGGGAAAGGGATTGCGGACCAAGGTCAACGCCAACATCGGGACCTCGCAGGACACGGCCGAGCTGTCCATTGAACTGGAGAAGCTGAAGGCCGCGGTGGGGGCCGGGGCCGACGCCATCATGGACCTTTCCACCGGCGGCGACATCGACGCGGTGCGCCGGGAGATCCTCAACCAGTGCCCGGTCCCGCTGGGGACAGTGCCCATCTACCAGGCGGCCATCGAGGCGGTACAGAAGAAGAAATCCCTGGTGGAGATGACCGTGGACGAGATATTCTCGGTGATCGAGCGCCAGGCCAAGGACGGTGTGGACTTTCAGACCGTGCACTGCGGCATCACATCGGAATCAGTCAAGCGCCTTAAGCAGGAGGGCCGGGTGGCCAGCGTGGTCAGCCGGGGCGGGGCCTTTACCATAGAATGGATGTCCTATAACCAGGCCGAGAACCCGCTTTACCAGTATTACGACCGTCTTTTAGATATCTGCAAGGAGCATAACGTCACCCTAAGCCTGGGCGACGGTTTTAGGCCTGGCTGTCTGGCCGACGCCACCGACCGGGCCCAGATACAGGAGCTCATTACCCTGGGTGAACTGGTGGACCGGGCCCGGGCCGCCGGGGTCCAGGCCATGGTGGAAGGGCCGGGCCACGTGCCGATAGACCAGATTGAGACCAATGTCAAAATACAAAAGGAACTGTGCAAGGGCGCGCCGTTCTATGTGCTGGGCCCGCTGGTCACCGACATCGCTCCGGGCTACGACCACATCACCGCGGCCATCGGCGGGGCCTGGGCGGCCTACTTCGGCGCGGACTTCCTTTGCTATGTGACCCCAAGCGAGCACCTGAAACTTCCGGACATAGACGACGTCCGCGAAGGGGTGATAGTCCTGCGCATAGCGGCCCACGCCGCCGACATCGCCAAGGGCGTGCCGGGGGCCAGGGAATGGGACCTGAAGATGTCCCAGGCCCGCAAGGCGCTGGACTGGGACAAGCAGATCGAGCTGTCCATCAACCCGCCCCACGCCCGGCAGGTCTACGAGTCAGCCCCCAAGCGGGAGAGCGGGGCCTGCACCATGTGCGGGGATTATTGTTCCATGAAGAAGATGAACGAGGTGGAGAAGAAGTGAACTTGCGGCATAGGAGAATAGTGTTATGATTTCAGCAATATTGTCATTATGTTTCGGTGTTTTGGGTTTTATCCTGCCTATACCGCTTATATTGCCGGTTTTCGGTGTAGCTCTAGGATTTAATGCTATCATCAAAGAAAAGAAAAGGGAGTTGCAACGTAAACAAGTAAAAGTAATGTCAATGATAGGTATTATCATAGGCTCGTTAGCAATCATTGTATATTTCTTAGGTATGTTGCTAAAAAATAGAAATAACTTTGAAACTGTTGGGATTAAAATTGTATAATAACTAAATGCCGAAGAAGAAAAAAGAACATATTACCGAACAAACCGAGGCGAGGGAGGAAGCGCAGCCCCTCGCCTTTATAGCTGTTGACCTGGAGACCACCGGCCTGAACCGGGAGCGGGACGAGATCATCGAGATCGGGGCCGTCAGGTTCCGGGACGGCCTGCCGGGCGAGACCTTCAAGGCCCTGGTCAACCCCCAGCGCGACCTGTCGCCGTTCATCAAGCGCCTGACCGGGATCACCCAGGACGAGGTGGATAGCGCGCCGGTGCTGTCCGAGACCCTGCCCAAATTCCTGGAGTTCATCGGCGACTCGGCCCTGGTATTCCACAACAGCCGGTTCGACCTGTCGTTCCTGCGGAACGGGGCCGAGGTCAACAACACCGCCTGGGACACTTTGACCCTTTCCCGCTGTCTGTTGCCCCAGAATAAGAGCCACAGCAAGGACAACCTCTGCAAATATTTCCGGATAGAGACCGGGCATTCCCACCGAGCCTACGACGACGCTTTGGCCACCGGCCACCTCTTCGTCAAACTGCACCAGATGCTGCCGGGGCTGGAGCTTTCGCTGTTGGAAAAGATGTCGCACCTGGCCCTGCCGGGCCACCGGGAGTTGATAGCCAAGGCCCGGGCGGAGTCCCGGGAAGGCCCGCCGGTGATTGCCGAACCCAGGGCCGGATATGAGGAAGAGCCGGAGCCCAGGAACGAAAAGATCTCCAACGACCTCAAACAGGTGTGGGGCAGGGATGGGAAATTAGCAGGGATCCTTAATGACAATTACGAAGAGCGCCCGGAGCAGGAGAAGATGGCAGGCGCGGTGATGGACGCCCTGGAGGACGAGCACCTGCTGCTGGCCGAGGCCGGCACCGGCACCGGCAAAAGTCTGGCTTACCTGATCCCTGCGGTGATCTGGTCCCGCAAGACCAGCCAAAGAGTGATCATCTCCACCCACACCAAGAACCTTCAGGAACAGCTTTTTTACAAGGACATCCCGCTGCTGCGAAAGGCCATCGGGCACTTTGAGGCCGCCCTGCTCAAAGGCCGCAGCAACTATCTCTGCCTGCGGCGGTGGCAGGAGGTCAGCTTTCATCCCGAACTTTTCCTGAACCCCGAGGAGCGGGAGGAGGCCCTGATACTTCTGCCCTGGTCGCAAAAGACCAAGACCGGGGACATCGCCGAGCACGGAGGGTTCAACCCGGCCCGGGCCCCCGGCCTGTGGGGCAAGATCTGTTCCGACGTGCTGAACTGCCAGAACAACCACTGCCCGCTGTTCAACAAATGCTTCCTGCGGATGGCCAGGAGAAGGGCCGAGGAATCGCAGATAGTGGTGGTCAACCATTCACTGCTGTTCTCTGACCTGTCGTCCCAGAGCCGGATCCTGCCGGAATACCAGCGCCTGGTGATAGACGAAGCCCACAACATAGAACGGGTTGCCACCGACCTCTTGGGCTACGGCTTCAGCCGTTGGGACCTGAGCCGGCTGATGCAGGGTCTTTACTCCAAACGGCCTTCCGAAAGCGGCCTGCTGATGCTGGTCTCCCGCTGGATCCAGAAGTCCAAAGCCGACGGAGCCCTGTCCCAGACCCTGCAGCACACCGCGCTGGACCTGGCCGGGCAGACGCTGGAGACCGGTAAGGCCGGGGAAAAGTTCTTGGCCTTCAAGTTCAACCTGGGGGACGTCAAAAAACTGCAGGAGAAAAAGCGCTACCTGTCCGGCGATTCCTTCCAGCAGCAGATCCTGAGCGAAGGGCAGGGGCTGGTGGACATGCTGCTGGACCTGTCCTCCCGGCTGGATAATTTCAAGGAGTCCCTGGGGAACTTCCCCTCGGATGAAAAGCAGGAAAAGGAGCTGTTCCTGGAGGAGCTGGGCAAGCGGGCCCTGGAATGCCGGACCCTGGCCAACACCCTGGGCCGGCTGCTTTCGGCCGACGACCGGGGCTACGTCTTCTGGGCCGAGCCCGGCGGCAACTACAACGGCCTGCGCCTGGTGGCCGGGCCGCTGGAGGTGGGCACGGTGCTCAATGAACAATTGTACCCCGAGCTTAAGACCGCCGTCTTTACCTCGGCCACCCTGACGGTGGAGGGCAGCTTCGATTTCTTCAAAAGCCGGGTGGGGCTGATGTCCATGGACCAGGAGATGCTGGTGCAGCTGCTTTTGGCCTCGCCCTTCGATTTCAAAAAACAGGCGGCCCTGCTGGTGCCCCAGTATCTGCCCTCGCCCAAGACCCCGCAGTTCAACCAGAGCTTCATAGACCTTTTGCACCTGGTGCTGGCCCGCCACCAGACCGGGGGGCTGGTGCTGTTCACTTCCTTCGATCTATTGAACCGCAGTTATCAGAGCCTGCTGGAATCGGGCCGGGCCAACATCCTGGCCCAGGGCATTGACGGCCACCCCTCTCAGTTGATAGAACAGTCCTTGAGCAACCGGGAGACGGTGATCTTCGGAACCAACAGTTTTTGGGAGGGGGTGGACCTGCCGGGCCAGGCGTTGGAACTGCTGGTGATCTCCAAACTTCCGTTCTCGGTTCCCAGCGACCCATTGGTGGAGGCCCGCTGCCAGGTGATAGAGCAGAACGGCAACAGTTCGTTCCACCAGTACCTGCTGCCCGAGGCGGTGATCCGTTTCCGCCAGGGGTTCGGGCGGCTGATCCGCAACAAGACCGACAAGGGTTTGGTGATAGTGGCCGACAGCCGGATCATCAACACCGAGTACGGCAAGACCTTCATCCGGTCGCTGCCGGCGTTGCCGGTGATATCCTGCCGCAGCCAGGAGGAGCTGGTGGGGAATGTGCTGATCTGACATTGGAGAACAGGTTGTAATTCACGAGAGCATCTCACAATTACTTATAAAACAAAGGAAAGCCCTGACGGAGATCGTCAGGGCTTTTGGGTCGGTCAATTGTTAAACACCGAACTCAACCCCTGTCATCCCCTTCTCTTACCCCAAGCCAGGCCATAAAGAAGCCAAGAGAAGGGGAAAGAGGGGATGAGTTTTAAAAACGAATCGTAATAGGCCAGCTTCACCGTCCGGCCGGTCATGGCGGTCTTTTGCCGCATGTTGCTAAAACCATTTAAATAAAAAACGCATTCTTCATTGACAGGCTTAAGGTTTGTATGATAAAATTTACTGTTTATATGTAAATTAACGCTTCATAGGTTTAATCGATCATCCATCAACCAACAGAGGAGAGTCTATGAACCTTCTAGGACTGGCCAAACACGGGCTCAATAACTTTGAGCAGATCTCGATAGTCTGCGTCTTGATCACGGCCGTGATCAGTCTGGTTTATGCCTGGCTGTTAAGACAGAATGTAATGGCCAAGGACAAGGGCACCGCCAAGATGCAGGAGGTCTGGAATGCCATCCGGACCGGCGCCGACGGCTATCTGAAACAGCAGCTTAAGACCATCCTGCCGGCCATAGCCCTGCTGGCGGTGGTGCTGTTCCTCAGCGTTTATGTGGTCCCGCCCAGCCGCGAGGCCATAAAAGAGTTCGGAACCGAAAACGCCCGGAACGTAGTGGCCTTCGGACGGACCATCGCCTTCATCATGGGCGCCACATTCTCCCTGCTGGTGGGCCAGCTGGGGATGCGGATGGCCATCCAGGCCAACGTCCGCTCGGCGGCCGCGGCCCAGAGGGGCTTCAATGAAGCGCTGTCCATCTCCTACTACGCCGGCACCGTCACCGGAATGCTGACCGACGGGCTGGGCCTTTTAGGCGGCACCGTGATCTTCGTGGTCTTCGGCACCGCCGCTCCGGACGCCCTGCTGGGCTTCGGCCTGGGCGGCACCCTGCTGGCCCTGTTCATGAGGGTGGGCGGCGGGATCTACACCAAGGCCGCCGACGTGGGGGCCGATCTGGTGGGCAAGGTGGAAAAGGACATTCCCGAGGACGATCCCCGCAACGCCGCGGTGATAGCCGACCTGGTGGGCGACAACGTGGGCGACTGCGCTGGCATGGCGGCAGACATCTTCGAGAGCTACGAGGTGACCATAGTCTCGGCCCTGATCCTGGGGCTGACCCTGGTGGCCCTGGATCCCACCCACAGCCTTAAGTGGATCGTCTATCCCCTGATCATCCGGGGCATCGGCGTCATCAGCTCCATCCTGGGGACCTTCACCGTTCCCATCTGGGAAAAATTCCCCATCAAGTTCATGCGGGCCCACGATGCCGAGGAGGCCATGTTCATGTCCTACGAGGTCTCCAGCGTCAATACCGTGGCCTTCTCCTTCTGGGTGGCCATCGCCTACGCCGGAGACTGGCGCCTGGCCATGCTGACCAGCATCGGGGTGGCCCTGGCCGTGGTATTCAATCCGCTGACCTCGTATTTTACCTCCACCCGCAAGGCCCCGGTAAAGGAGATCGTGAAATCCACCAAGACCGGTCCGGCCACCACCATTCTCTCCGGGCTTTCGGTGGGCATGGAATCCAGCGTCTGGGCGCTGGTGGTCATCGCCATCAGCTTCATCTTTGCCCTGGTGCTTTACCAGGGCGAGCCGGCCATCTTCGTGCTTTACGGCGTGGCCATGATCGGCATCGGGATGCTGTCCCATACCGGCAATAACGTGGCCATGGATTCCTTCGGGCCCATCTCCGACAACGCCAACGGCATTGGGGAGATGGCCTGGCACGACATGCACGACGAGAACACCATGAAGGCCCGCCAGGTGATGGCCGACCTGGATGCGGTGGGCAACACCACCAAGGCCATCACCAAGGGAGTGGCCATCGCCTCGGCGGTGATCGCGGCCGTCAGCCTGTTCGCCTCGTTCATCACCGACGTGGGGCTGGTCCAGGAACGGCTGGGCCTGTCCGAGGTCATGTCCGGCATCGACATCTCCAAGACCAAGGTCTTCATCGGATTCCTGCTGGGAGGGGCCCTGCCCTGGCTGTTCAGCTCGCTGTCCATCAGGGCGGTCAGCCGGGCGGCCGCCCAGATCGTGGAAGAGGTGCGCCGCCAGTTCCGGATCCCTGGCATCATGGAGGGCACGGTCAAGCCCGATTACGCCAAGGTAGTGGGGATCTCCACCGCTTCGGCCCAGAAGGAACTGATCCCGCTGGCCACCATCTCGGTGGTGATGCCGCTTTTGGTGGGAATGATCCTGCAGGTGGAAGCCCTGGGCGGGTCTCTGGCCGGGGTCATCCTTTCCGGCATGATGCTGGCGGTGTTCATGTCCAACGCCGGCGGGGCCTGGGACAATGCCAAGAAATCCATCGAGGACGAGCCGCGGGACCTGGCGGCCAACACCGGCAAGGGCTCGGAGCGCCACAAGGCCGGGGTGGTGGGCGACACCGTGGGCGACCCGCTTAAGGATACGGCCGGTCCGGCTCTTAATCCGATGATCAAGGTGGTCAACATCGTCAGTCTGATCGCGGCTCCCATCATCGTCAAGTACCAGCAGCTGGGTATCTGGGGCTGGACAGTGGTGGCCCTGCTCTCAGTGGCAATGATCTGGGGAGTGGTCACCAGCAAGAAGGCGATGCCCGACCTCTGAGCTGATATTTCAGTAATGGGTATCCACCAAAGAAAATGAACTGCAAAAGCCGTTCCGCAAAATGCGGAACGGCTTTTGTGCCTTTAGCCCCACCCATTTCCCTCCCCTCGAGGGGAGGGATGCCGTAAGGCAGGGAGAGGTTAAATTCACTCTCTTTAAGCTTCTGGACAAGGCATTTTTCTCTTGACTAATAACAGATTTTCAAGTAAAATTAAGGACTATTAAATATCGAATCAGTACATCTTATAACTTAAGTTATATCATTATGTTATAAATCAATAAAATAGCTCGCTGGCATACCGGTCAGGCGGGCTGTTTTTGGATAGGAACATTTATCCTCGGAACCCGTTCCCCCGAAAATAATTTATCCCAGACCATAAACCAATTAACTGGAGAAAAGAATGAAAAAGGACCTGATCTCAGTAGCCGATTTCAGCAAACAGGAGATGGACCAGTTGTTTGACCTGGCGGCCAAGATAAAAAAACAGACCCGAAACGGGCGGTCCCCCAAGCTTTTGGCCGATAAAACCCTGGCCATGATATTCGAAAAACCCAGCCTGCGCACCCGGGTCACCTTTGAGACCGGAATGACCCAGCTGGGCGGCCACGGCATCTACCTTGACATGCAGCTGGGCAAGCGCGAGTCCACTCCGGACATCGCCCGCAACCTCTGCCGCTGGGTGGACCTGATCATGGCCCGGACCTTTGCCCACAAGAGCGTCACCGACCTGGCCGAGAACTCCACCGTGCCGGTGATCAACGGGCTGTCCGACCTGGAGCACCCTTGCCAGGCCTACGCCGACTTTCTGACCATTCTGGAGCATAAAAAGAAATTCAAGGGCCTTAAACTGGCCTACATCGGCGACGGCAACAATGTCTGCAATTCCCTGCTGCTGGCGGCCGGCGCGCTGGGCATGAACATGGCGGTGGGCTGTCCCCAGGGCTACGATCCAGACAAAGCCATCCTGGGCCGGGCCCAGGAGATGGCCGCCAAGAACAAATGCACTTTGGAGATCGTGCGCGATCCCCGGGAGGCGGTCAAGAATGCTGACGCCATCTACACCGACGTCTGGGCCTCGATGGGCCAGGAATCGGAAAAGGAGCTACGGGCCAGGATCTTCGCCCCCTACCAGGTCAACAAGTCACTGGTGGACGCAGCCAAGCGCGACGTGATCGTCCTGCACTGCCTGCCGGCCCACCGCGGGGACGAGATCACCGACGACGTGCTGGACGGCCCGCACTCGGTGGTGCTGGACCAGGCCGAAAACCGGCTCCACGCCCAGAAGGCCATCATGGTCACACTGTACAAATACTGGGCCAAGAACCGCAAATCCAAAAAGAAATAATTTAACAGCGTTATCGTGCCACCCTGAAAATCTTGGGGTGGCATAATAACAGGGAAAGGAAGGTTCGATATGATGGGACCATGCGGATGGATCTATTGGTCGGTCTACGGATTTGTGATGCTGATAGTTTTGGCCGTGGCCCTTGTCTGGACCGTCTTCAGCATCAAGTTCTTCAAAAAGGCCGCCGAGTATTACCAGAGCGAGCTGGATGACCGGCAGAAGAAGGATGGTCAAATGCTGGAGCTGTTGGCCAAGTTCGACCAGCTGGTGGATGTGCTCAAGGTCAAGTAGGTCAAGCTGGGTAGTCAGTATCCTCTATCCAGTAGACACTATACCGGCTACTGAATAGTGTATACTCAATATATTAATTGCTATCTTGCGTTAGATGAATTTCTATAAAATGTCCGGGACCGGCAACGATTTCGTAGTGCTGGATAACCGGAAGAACATCGTCGGGGACGATCTCCCGCAGCTGGTACCGAAGCTCTGCCACCGCCGCAACGGGGTGGGGGCGGACGGGGTACTGCTGCTGGAAGCTTCGAACAAGGTCAATTTCCGGATGCGCTACCTTAACGCAGACGGTGGCGAGGTCAGTTTCTGCGGCAACGGTGGCAGGTGCCTGGCCTGGTTCGCCCATTCCATCGGGGCGGCAGGGGAGACAATGACCTTCGAGGCCGGGGACGGCCTGCATAAGGCCGAGGTTGCCGGCCGCCGGGTCAAGCTTTCGATGAAGGACCCGTCCGATATCCGGCTTAATTTCATGCTGGACCTGGGACCCAAGGGCTATGCGGCCTCGTTCGCTGATACCGGGGTGCCCCATGTGGTCATTCCGGTGATGGATCTGCAGAATTTTCCGGTGGCTGAGACGGGGAAAAAGATCAGATACCATCAGATGTTCGAACCAGCCGGCACAAATGCCAATTTCATCGAGCTTACAGACAGGCACCGCCTGAATATCCGGACCTACGAGCGCGGGGTGGAGGACGAGACCCTGGCCTGCGGCACCGGATCCACCGCGGCCGCCGTGATCTCCGGCCTGCAGGGCCGGGCCGAATCCCCGGTGGAGTGCCTGACCTACGGGGGCGAGATACTTACCGTGCATTTCGAAAAAGAGGATGACCGGATCACCGAAGTGTTCCTGGAAGGGGCGGTCAGTCTGGTGTTCAAGGGGGAATGGCTGGAAACCACAGGATAAATATCTAAGCACTAAGCTCTAAAATCCTAAACAAATACAAATGGACCAAATCTTAATGCCCTAAACAGTTTAAGATTTAAGAAGTTCACTAATTTGAATTTGTTCAGAGTTTCGAAATTAGGATTTGGAAATTGACGAAGATTAATCATATTTAATATTTTTATTTTAGGATGGAGATGTTATGCCCAAATGGTATAAAAGCGAGGGGTTGACCTACGACGACGTTCTGCTGGTTCCCCAGCATTCACAGGTTCTGCCCAACGGCACCGACCTGTCCACCAGGTTCTCCCGGCACATCAAGCTGAACATCCCGCTGGCCTCATCGGCCATGGACACCGTGACCGAGCACCAGATGGCCATTGCCCTGGCCCGCCACGGCGGCCTGGGGGTGATCCACAAGAACCTGCCCATCCACGAGCAGGCCCAGGAAGTGGAACGGGTCAAGCGTTCCGAGAGCGGGATGATCTCCAAGCCTATCGCCTTGACCCCGGAGCATCGGCTGATGGACGCGGTGCGGCTGATGAAGGAATACTCCATCTCGGGCATACCCATCTCCGACAAGGACGGGAAGCTGGTGGGCATCATCACCAACCGGGACATAATCTTCGAAAGCGACCTCAACCAAAGGATCGCCCAGACCATGACCTCCGAAAAGCTGATCACCGCGCCGCTAGGCACATCCATCGACGAGGCCAGCCAGATGCTGCGCAAGCACAAGCTGGAGAAACTGCCGATCGTGGACAAGAAGGGGGTGCTGCGGGGCCTGTTCACCTTAAAGGACGTGATGAAGCGCAACAATTTTCCCAACGCCTGCAAGGACGGCCAGGGGCGCTTGAGGACGGCGGCGGCCATCGGCACCACCGGAGATTTTCTAGACCGGGCCGAGGGCCTGGTCTCGGCCGGGGCCGACGCCCTGGTGATAGACACCGCCCACGGCCATTCCCAGGGGGTGCTGAATGCGGTCAAGAAGGTCAGAGATAAATTCAAGAGCACCGACATAGTGGCCGGCAACGTGGCCACCCCCGAGGCCGCCCGGGCCCTGATCAAGCTAGGGGTGGACGCCATCAAGGTCGGCATCGGGCCGGGCTCCATCTGTACCACCAGGATCGTGGCCGGAGTGGGCGTGCCCCAGCTTACGGCGGTGATGGACTGCGCGGCGGTGGCCAAAAAGGCCAAGGTTCCGGTGATAGCCGACGGTGGTATCAAATATTCCGGGGACGTGGTCAAGGCGCTGGCGGCCGGGGCCGACTGCGTGATGATCGGCAACCTGTTCGCCGGGGTGGAGGAAAGTCCGGGCGAGACCATCCTTCTATCCGGCCGCAGTTACAAGGTCTACCGGGGCATGGGCTCTTTGGGAGCCATGCGCAAAGGCAGCGCCGACCGCTATTTCCAGGAGGGCGGGGGAACCGAAGGCAAGAAATTCGTGCCCGAGGGAATAGAGGGCCGGGTGCCCTACAAGGGTTCTTTGGCCGACGCGGTCTATCAGCTGATGGGCGGCCTGCGCAGCGGCATGGGGTACTGCGGGGCGGCCAATCTCAAGGAGCTCCAGCTCAAGGCCACTTTCGTCAAGATCACCAATGCGGGGTTGAGAGAAAGCCATGTACACGATGTGGTGATCACCAAGGAAGCGCCGAATTACGAGGTGGACCGGGGGTAACGCGGGGAACGTTTGAGAAGCAATGATAAATGCCAGGCAATGTTTGAATTGTTTGAGAAGCAAGGCACGATTGCAAAACGATGTTTGAAACGTTGGAAATGGTGATTGTATTGTTGGGGCGAATAACGATTCGCCCGGTAAATGGGTGGATTTATTAAATGGTGTAAAGGCAAATGATCGTTCATGAAAGAAAAACCTTTAAAAACCTTACCTCCAAAGAGTCCAGGGACGGAGAATTCGAGAACTGTTCTTTTATAAATTGCGACTTTTCCAACGGTGTGTTTATCACCTGCAAGTTCACCGATTGCGTACTGACCAACTGTAACCTGGCCCTGGCCAAGATCGGCAACTGTCAATTGAACGATGTCACTTTCAAAGACTGCAAATTGCTGGGCCTTAATTTCTGTGATTGCTCCGATTTTCTTTTTACGGTAAAATTTGAAAAATGCATCCTTGATTATTCCTCGTTTGCCCGGAAGAAAATGGCCAAGACCAATTTTATGAACTCTTCCCTGCGTAACGTGGATTTTACCGGCAGCGACCTAATCAAGGCCGTATTTGCCAATGATGACCTGACCAATGCCGTGTTCAATAAAACGACGCTAAAAGAAGCCGACTTTTCGACAGCCAGGAATTACTCCATCGATCCGGAAAAGAACAATGTCAAAAAGGCCAGATTTTCGCTTTACGGGGTGACCGGTCTGCTGAATAAGTATGACATCAGGGTTGAATAAGAATACAGCGTTCTATCCAGTTAAATGGCAAGTCAACAATATTCAGTGTACCCCGGAAATGTATACGTTCAATCAATATATAATATAATGCAAAAACACAAGCTGCTCAGTTACTGCGGGCTCTATTGCGGGGGCTGCAAAAACTACGAAGAAAATTCGGGTGAATATAAATGTCATGGCTGCCGGAACGAAAAAGAACTGGTCTCCGACTGCCCGACCAAAGCCTGTGCTGCCGGCAAAAAACATTTGCATTGCGGCGAGTGCGGCGATTTCCCCTGCTCTACGTTGGAGAAATTTTACACGGACGGGCTTAAACACCACGCGATGGCATTTGTCAACATTCAGCGCATCAGAATTCACGGAGCCGAAGAATGGCTGAGAGAACAGGTAAATGAACATACCTGCCAGTGCGGTAAAAAGCTGCTATGGGAAGCAGAGCAATGTTGCATGACCACAAGTGACCCAAATTAGAGGCAAAAAATGATAAATCTGATAATCTGCGGGGCCGCCGGCCGGATGGGCCAGGCCATCTGCGAGGCGGCCAGGGACTCCAAGGACTATGCCATCACGGCCGTGGTGGAGAACCGGGGGCATCCCTTGATCGGAAAGATCCTGTGCGAAAAGGGACCTGCGGTGGTGGACGACCTGCTGCTGGTATTGCAAACCGGCGACGTGGTCGTAGACTTCAGTACCCCGGAGGCCACTGCGGCCAACGCAGCCAAGGCCGCGGTGATGAAGAAGCCGATGGTGATCGGCACCACCGGTCTGGACCAGAAACACAAGGACATGTTTGCCGAAATGGCCAAGGATATCCCGATGGTGGTTTCCTCCAACATGTCCATCGGGGTGAACCTGCTTTACAAGCTGGCCTACGCCGCGGCCAAGAAACTGCCCAAAACATTTGACGCCGACATCTCCGAGACCCATCACCGCAACAAGAAGGACGCACCCAGCGGCACCGCAGTCAAGATTCTGGAGGAGATCCAAAGGGCCAAGGGAGGCAAGCCGGTTTATCAGCGGCAGAACTCTGACCAGGTCCGCGGGGACGATGAGATCGGCATAGTCTCGCTGAGGTCCGGGGATATAGTGGGCGAACACAGCGTGATCTTTGCCGGACCGGGCGAGATACTGGAACTTTCCCATAAGGCACACAGCCGCCGGGTCTTCGCCGAGGGGGCATTGTTGGCGGCCAAATTTGTAGCTAAAGCCAAACCGGGGCTGTACGACATGCAGGATGTGCTGGGACTTTAACTAAAGAATGCAAATATTAAAATGAAAAGTGCAAAATAATAATGAAAAAGAAGCTTGCATCAATTGTTCTTCTTACAGTTATGGGGTTCTCATTTTTCGGCTGCCAGCAGGGGGATCCCGATCCGTTCTTCAACAACGGAGTGGCTTATTTCCAGCAAGGCGATACGGTCAAAGCGGTGGCCGAATTCGACAAAGCTATCAAGATCAAACGCAATTTTGCTCCCGGTTATTACAATCTGGGAATATGTAATTTTAAACCCGGAACCTATAACCAAGCCAACCAGTATTTTTTCAAGGCTATCAAGTACGATCAGTCCTATGTGGATGCCTATTACAGCTTGAGCATGGCTTACATAAATATGGATTCCCTGCCCAAGGCCAAGGATGTTCTATATCTTGGCTTGGACCGCAATCCCGGCACTTCCATGCTGTATTTCAATTTGGGTTATATCTTTTTGTTGAGATCCGAGACTGATTCGGCCCGTTGGGCGTTTAAGAAAGTAACGGAACTGGATCCTCATAATTCGGATGCCTATTTCAATCTGGCCTACGCCTCCAATGAACGCAAGTATGAACAGGAAGCCATCCAGGCTCTGCGCCGATCCGTCCAGATAGACAGTCTTAATTATAAGGCGCATTACCTTTTAGGGTCAAAATTATCCCGAAAAAACAACCTTACGAGCGAAGAAAACAGGGAAGCAGCAGCATCATTGGAAATATTTATTAAAAGCGGCCAGGGTGCGAACGCTCAGAATCAACTTGCCAAAGAGGCTTTAGCCAAGGTCAAACGAAAATGAATTTTGAATTCGCCAAACGGCTGGACAAAATTCCGCCCTATCTTTTTGCCGGCTTGAACCGGAAGAAATCGGAGCTCAAGTCCAAAGGTGTTGATATCATAGATTTTGGGGTGGGAGATCCCGATCTGCCTACGCCTCCCCATATCATCAAGGCTCTGGTGGATCAAGCCTCTAATCCCGAAAACCACCGCTATCCGTCTTACGAGGGCCTGCCGTCTTTCCGCCAGGCCGTAGCCAAGTGGTACGGCAGCCGGTTCGGCGTCAAATTGTCCCCCGAAGACCAAATCGCCTGCCTGATGGGTGCCAAGGACGGCCTGGCCCATGCGGCCTGGGCCCTGTTCGGGCCGGGCGACAAGGTTCTGTGCCCCGATCCGGCCTATCCGGTCTATGCCGTCCAGACCATGCTGGCCGGAGCCGAGCCGGTGTACTTCCCGCTGCTGGCCGAGAACTCGTTCCTGCCGGACATAGATAAACTCCCGGTCAAGGGCATCAAGGCCATATTCCTGTGCTATCCCAATAATCCCACCGCAGCCGTGGCCGACCTGAAATTCTACCAGAGACTGGTGGAATGGGCTTTAAAACACAATATCATGATCCTGAACGACGGCATCTATTCCGAGATCGTTTTCGACGGACTGGTGCCGCCCAGCATCCTGCAGGTCCCGGGGGCCGAGGAGGTGGCGCTGGAGTTCCACTCCCTTTCCAAGAGCTACAACATGACCGGCTGGAGGGTGGGGATGGCGGTGGGGAATCAGAAGATACTGCAGGCCGTGATGCAGATCAAGACCAACTCCGATTCCGGTGTTTTTCAGGCGGTGCAGTATGCCGCCATCGCAGCGCTGGAGGGTTCGCAGGACTGCATCAAGGATAACTGCCGGGTCTATCAGGAACGGCGGGACGTACTGGCCGCCGGGCTAAGAAAGCTGGGACTGGAGTTCCAACTGCCCCAGGCCACGTTCTACCTGTGGCTGAAGACGCCTAAGAAATACGATTCCCTGCAGTTCACGGATCTTCTGCTGGAAAAAGCAGGGGTAATGGTGGTCCCGGGGGTGGGGTTCGGGAAGAACGGAGAGGGATTTGTGCGCACGGCGCTGACCATACCCAAGGAACGGATGGCGGAGGCGGTGGAACGGATCGAAAAAGTTCTTTAATACACCACTTCTAAATGCAAAATGCAAATTGCAAATTGTGGGTTGTAAGATGAGTTTTCCAAAAGATGATTTGTCAGAACGTTTGTTGAATTTTGCCGCTGCAATAATCAAATTAATGGGGCTATTGGCAAAGACAGTAGCTGGGTTTCATATCTCAAAGCAGTTGATGAGGTCTTCAACCTCGGCTGGCGCGAATTATGAGGAATGCTGCGGGGCAGAAAGCAAGAATGATTTCATCCATAAAATGCAGATCGTGCTGAAGGAATTGAAAGAATCTTTATACTGGCTGCGTCTTGTCCGCAAGTCCCAATTGTTGCCCGACTCACAAACAGAATACTTACTCAATGAAGCAACCGAACTGGTTAAAATAATTGCCAAATCAGTTACAACTGCAAAACACGGCAGGGTAGTTTAGTTTTGATATTTGCATTTTGCAATTAATATTTTGAAATAAATTATTGTGTTGATAATTATTCAAAAGTACGGCGGCAGTTCCGTGGCCAATGCCCAGCGCATCAAGAACGTGGCCCGGCGGATCGTCAAGACCGCCAAAAGCGGGCACCAGGTTGTTGTCGTCGTCTCGGCCATGGCCGACACCACCGACGATCTGCTGACCCTGGCCGGGCAGATCACCGCCCAGCCGCCCCGCCGGGAGCTGGACATGCTGCTGACCGCCGGGGAGCGGATCTCCATGTCGCTCCTTTCCATGGCCATCCACGACCTGGGCGGGCAGGCCATTTCCTTCACCGGCTCCCAGGTGGGGATCATCACCGATTCCAGCCACAACCGGGCCCGGATCCTGGAGATCAAGGCCGACCGGCTGAGGGAAGCCCTAAAGGCCGGTAAGATAGCCATCGTGGCCGGTTTCCAGGGGGTCAGCCTGGCCAGGGAGATCACCACTTTGGGCCGGGGCGGCTCGGACACCACGGCGGTGGCCCTGGCGGTGACGCTGGGAGCCAGGTTCTGCCAGATATACAGCGACGTGGACGGGGTTTACAGCGCCGACCCCCGGATCGTTAAGAAGGCCGTAAAACTCCCGGGCATCTCGTTCGATGAAATGGAGGAGATGGCCGCCTTTGGTGCCCAGGTTTTGCACGTGCGGGCGGTGGAGCTGGCCTCAAAATACGGGATGTCCATAGACTGCCGCAGCAGTTTTTCCAACCATCCGGGAACAATAGTAGGCAAAGGAAGCAAAATGGAACGGGTAACAGTAAAGTCAATAGTCCACGATAAAAGCCTGGCCATGGTCACGGTCAAACTGCCGTCCGTCCGCAGCAGCGCCATGCCCCAGCTGTTGACCAAAATGGCCGAGGCCGGGATCCAGGTCAAATCCTTCTTTCACGGACAGGCCCAGGAAGGATCTTTAAGCCTGTTCTTCATCCTGGATGAAGCCGACCTGGCCGGCGCCAAAGCCGTGATAGAAAAAAGCATCAAAACAACCGGAACTGCCAAATGCCAGGTAAACCGGGACATCGGGGCGGTGTCTTTGGTGGGCAGCGGGGTGGGGGGCGAGACGGCCATCCTCTCCAAAATGCTGAAAACTATGGCCGGGAAGAAGATCCACGTCCAGGCCATGGCCACCAGCCACACCCGGATCAGCTGCTTCATCCAGCGCCGGGACCTGGAAAAAGCCCTACTGGCCCTGCACCGGGCTTTCATAGGATAATACACTATTGGGACTAACCACGGAATCACTGAAATGCCAGAAAACACGGAGGATTACCGGTTAAATATTATGTTTGCAATGTTTTGCCCTCCTTTAATCCCGTGTTTCCTTGGTAAAAGTAAATCAGTCTATTTTCACCAATAATTGGAGGACCAGATGATCTGTCCCATCCGATTCATCCGCAAGCCCGAAGAAGCAGAATGCATCAGGGATAAGTGCTCGTTTTGGCTGGAGCAGGAAGAACTGGCCGGCGGGGACAAGGAGCCGGACCGTTTTTACGCTGTCATAGGCGGCCCGGCCAAGGAAAACAAGGAGCACAAGGAACACAAGGAACACAAAGGCTCCGGTAATTGCGCCGTGCTGGCCATAGCTCAAACCCTGACCAAGCAGAAACCATGACCCGGAAAAAGGTCAACATAGGGCTGGTGGGTGCCACCGGGCTGGTGGGACAGTGCATCCTTCAGGTCTTGGCCGAGCGCCGGTTCCCGGCCGGGATAATTAAGCTCTGGGCCTCGGCCAGGTCGGACGGGAAAAAAGTACAGTTCGGGCGGAAGGTCTGCCGGGTGAACGAGATCGATCCGGACGAATTTCTTGGATGCGATCTGATCTTTTTTGCCGGCACCGAAGGCGAGAAGGGTGCCAGCCGGATATTTTCTGAAGCCGCCATCAGGGCCGGGGCGGTGGTGATCGACAACGGTTCGGATTACCGGATGGACCCGCGAGTCCCCCTGGTGGTGCCGGAGGTCAATCCCGGAGATGCCTTTAAACACAAGGGTTTGATCGCCAATCCCAACTGCTCCACCATCCAAATGACGGTGGCGCTCAACCTGATCCACCGGAAACTCGGCCTTAAGCGGATAGTGGTCTCCACCTACCAGGCGGTGTCGGGGGCGGGGCGGGCGGGAAGCAATGCTCTCGAAGAGCAAATTCAAAATTCAAAATTCAAAATTCAAAATTCGCCTTTTTCCAGGCAAATAGCCGGGAATGTCATTCCCCAGATATCAGATTTTTCCGAGCTGGGTTTCAGCGGGGAAGAATGGAAGATGGTCAAGGAGACGCAGAAGATATTCCATGACAAGAAGCTGGCCGTCAACGCCACCACGGTGCGGGTCCCAGTGGATACCGGGCACTCGGAGTCGGTTTATTTCGAGATCAGGGAAAAAGCCGGGCTGGGGGCGGTGGAAAAACTGCTGGCCAAAACCCCGGGGGTGGTCTTTTCCAAGGACTCATATCACACTCCGCTGGAGATAGCGGGAAAGGACGAGGTTTTCGTCAGCCGGCTGCGGCCCGATCCCTTTGACCCCCAGGCCTTCGTGATGTGGGTGGCGGCCGACAACCTGCGCAAGGGCGCGGCCACCAATGCAGTACAGATAGCAGAACTTTTGTATAAAGGAGGAAAGCTATGAACATCTGGCAGAAGATCATCGGGATATATTACAGACCAGAGGAGGTTTTTGAACAGCTAAAACCCAAGACCAGCTGGTGGGTGCCGCTGATAATAGTGCTGGCGGTATCGGCCGCGGCGGTGATGATCTCCCGTCCCATTGTGATGCCGGAGATACTGGCCGAGATCGCCAAAAACCCGGACATTCCGGCGGAGAACATGGCCCAGATCCAGCAAAGGATTGAAAATCCGATCTTCAGCCTGATTAACGTGGTGATAGGCCTTCCTTTGGCCTGGCTGGCGGTGGGGCTGGTCTTTTGGGGCGTGTTTTCGATGCTGGGAGGCAAAAGCACTTTCGTTAAGATGTTCGCGGCCACGGTCTGGGCCTGGATGGTAAGCATCCCGGGCAGCCTGGTCAAAGTGCCGCTGATGTTCGTCATGGAAACAGCCAAAGTGCATACTTCGCTGGCCTTGATCCTGCCGCTGGAGATGGAGGAGACCTTCCTATTCCGGCTGTTATCCCAGGTGGACATATTTGCCGTCTGGACTTTGTCCGTGATGGCCATAGGGTATTCGGCATTCACCGGGATCAAACAAAAGAAGTCGCTTTGGGCCGTTTTTATCACCTGGGCGGTGTGGATCGTAGTATTAAGTTTCGTTAAGGGAATGACCAAGATGGCAGGATGAGAGGTAATTATAAATAGTTATTAAATAATTAGTTAATTATGATATTTAAAGCGATACGTCACTTAACGTACAGCTGAAATATGATCTGCCCGATCAGGCTTTGGGTCTTCCAAGGCCTGATCGTTTTTTAGGGGTTGACTTCTTGCTTAGTTGGGTATATCATCCTCAGTCATCCGGAACCATGAACCATATTAAGGGAGCAATATGCCTGTTTCCTCAAAAATGCATACCAGGGTCACCGGGATCTACCGGCCGGGGAAAAAGGGCCGGGTGATGCTGCCGGTCTACAGTTCCCGGATCCCGGCCGGTTTCCCCTCGCCGGCCGACGATTTTGTGGAGAAGAAATTGGACCTGAACGAGTACCTGATCAAGAACCCGGCCGCCACCTTCATCGTCAAGGTCTCGGGCAATTCCATGACCGGGGCGGGCATCCATTCCGGCGACCATCTGCTGGTGGACCGTTCGCTGGAGCCGGGCGACAGGAAGATCGTGGTGGCGGCCCTGGACGGCGAGCTGACGGTGAAAAGGCTCCGTCAAAGGAACGGAAAGATGTACCTGGCCTCGGAGAACCCGGATTATCCGGAGGTGAAGCTGGACGACCTGGCCGACCTGAAGATCTGGGGGGTGGTCACTTTTGTCATCCATAAGGTGTAGGATTTGCGGCGGTGGACAATCTGACACTGACAGACACTGTTGGATATCTGGTATAAGCCCAATGAAAAAATATCAGTGCAATTCAGTGTCTAATTTCTCAACAGTTATTAAGATATCAGATGCTATCCGTGAAACAAACATTTGCCCTGGTTGATTGCAACAGCTTTTACGCCTCGTGCGAGAAGGTGTTCAAGCCTTCGCTGGAGGGCAGGCCGGTGATAGTGCTGTCCAACAACGACGGCTGCGTCATCGCCCGGACCGCCGAGGCCAAGGCTTTGGGCATCTCCGGGTTCGAGCCGGTCTTCAAATATCAGGCCATTATCGAGCAGCACGATGTGGCGGTGTTCTCGGCCAATTTCACCCTGTACGGCGACCTCTCCAGCCGGGTGATGGCCACCCTGCGCCAATTCACCCCGGAGATGGAGATCTACTCCATCGACGAAGCCTTTCTGTCGCTGGCCGGGATGAGCATCGACCGGGGAAATTACTGCCGGAACATCCGTAACGTGGTAAAACAGTGGACCGGGATCCCGGTATCCATCGGCATCGGCCCCACCAAGACCCTGGCCAAGCTGGCCAACCGTTTCGCCAAGAAGGACCCCGCCCTTGACGGCGTGCTGGACCTGACGGACCATCCCCGGCTGGACTCCTTTCTGGAAAAGACCGGGGTCAAGGACATCTGGGGGGTGGGCCGGAAGCACTCAAAGTTACTGAACCGTTACGAGATCCAAAACGCCCTGCAACTGCGGGACGCCAACGACAACTGGATCAAGAAACACATGACCGTGACGGGCCTGCGCACGGTGGAGGAACTGAGGGGCCATCCCTGCATCGAGGGGGACGAGGCTCCGCCGCCCAAGCAGTGCATCATGACCTCGCGCTCCTTCGGCCGGGACATTTATTCCAAGGAGGACCTGGAGCAAGCGGCGGCCGAGTTCACCGCCATGTGCGCCGAAAAGCTGAGAAAACAGGGGTCAAAGGCCTCACTGCTGACGGTGTTCATCGCCAGCAACAGCTTTCGGGACGAGCCCCAGTACTCCAACTCCGTTACTTTGAGCCTGCCCGAACCCACCGATTACACCCCCCGCCTGCTGGAGCTGGTCCGCCGGGGCCTTAAGAGCATCTTCAAGCCGGGCTATTCCTACAAGCGGGCCGGGGTGCTGTTGTCAGGGATCGGCCCCGGGGATACCGTCCAGCTGGACCTGCTGGGGTCCTGCCGGGAGAGCCCGGGGGAATACCGGATTATGCAGGCGGTGGACGCCGTCAACGCCAGGACGGGCCGGGGCGCCCTCAAGTACGCCGCCGCCGGCATCGACCGGCCCTGGAAGATGAACCAGAGGAAGCTGTCGCCCCGCTATACCACAAACTGGCCGGACGTTCCGGTGGTGCTGGCCTGAAAAGAGGGATCGGGGTACCTGCCCGCGAAACACGCTAAAAATAACATTTACATTCAATTGATTTTTGTCGGGTAAAAATCTGTGTTAATCTGCGGAATCGTTCGGCTAACGCTCACGACAACGTCTGCGGATAGCTAACGGGCCTTTTTTGTTGACTTTTGGGCGGGATGAATATACAATTACTTGAATATTACGGAGAGAGTTTGATGGAACGGGTTTGTATCAGGGACATCAGGTCGGACAATTTCACGGGTAAAGAGGTGATAGATTTTTACGCCCTGCGCAAGATAGAGCTGAAGACCAAGGAATCGGACGGCAAGGCCTATCTTAACCTGGAACTGGGCGACGCCACCGGCCGGATCGACGGTGTGATGTGGAATGAGGCCGAAAAGGCTTTCAAGGAAGTATCCCAGGGCGATGTGGTCCAGATCAAGGGCCTGGCCGGGAGATACAAGGACAATCCCCAGCTGCGGGTGGAGAACATCCGCAAGGCCGGAGAGGGCGAGTACAAACTGGAGTTCTTCATGCCCGGGTCCGAGAAGACCAGGCCCGAGCTGGAGGCCGGGATCAGGGCGGAGATGGCCGCGATCAGGAACCCTGCCCTGGCCAAGCTGCTGAAGGCGTTTTTCGACGACCCGGAGTTCCTGGATGGGTTTTTGGCGGCCCCGGCCGCCAAGCTGTGGCACCACGCCCACCTGGGAGGACTGGCCGAGCACACTTTGGGGGTCTGCCGGCTGGCCCGGGCCGCGCTCAACAACTACCAATTATTGGACGCCGACCTGCTTTTGACCGGCTGTCTGCTGCACGACATGGGCAAGATGCGGGAGTTCGCCGTCACCACCTTCATAGACTATTCCGACGAGGGGCGGCTGGTGGGGCACGTGGTGCTGGGCGACCAGATGCTGATGGAGCGGATCGCCAAGGTCAAGGATTTTCCCAAGGAGCTGGAGAAGCGGCTGCGGCATATGATTCTGGCCCACCACGGCGAGAAGGATAAGGGCAGCCCGGTGGTGCCTTCCACCCTGGAGGCGCTGATAGTGCACCACTGCGATTACATGGACTCCCACGCCGCGGCTTTTACCCGGATCATCAAGCGGGAGGGCCTGCAGAACAAGCGCTGGAGCGATTACGTCAATTTGATAGACCGTTATATATACCTGGCCAAGAGCGAGGCCCAGTCCGGCGGGGAACGGGAGAGCGAGCTGAAACTGTTTTAGCAGTCCCTCCGGGGAAATTACCAGGCAGGATATACAGGATTTATTTTATGAAAACATGGTTTCTGAAGCCTTCAGTATATTGTTGAATCCCGTTAATCATGTTAATCCTGTCTGTCCAGGAGTAATCAATGTACTATAGCCTCTTGCCAAAACCCAACAATTATGATATCATTATTTTTTAAACAGCGAACAAACAGAAAACATAAAAGGAGAGACCCATGGAAGACCTGAAGCTGGCTAAAAAACTGGTAAAAAGCCTTGATATGGCCATGAAATACGAAAGGATGGCCCAGGACCGTTATTCCCGGGAGGCCACCTATTCCTATGAGTATGACATCAAGTCATTGTTCAAGGCCCTGGTCTCCGAGGAACTGAAGCACGAGCGGATGCTGAACGCCAAGAAAAGCGAGATCATGAAGGATATCGCCCGGTTGGAAAAAGCAAATAAAAACAAAGCCAAAAAATAAAAGAAAGGAAACACGAACATGCCCGGAAAACTTCCAAAAATTGATCTCGATGCCTGCATTGGCTGCGGAGCCTGCGTGGGCGCCTGCCCGGTAAGCGCTTTGGATATGGACGGCGACAAGGCCAAACTGGTGAAGCCCGAGGCCTGCACCAGTTGCGGAGCTTGCGTGGACGCCTGCCCGGTCTCCTGCATAGTCCTGGCCTGATCCTTTCTGAATGAAATCGCTAACTGTTTTAGGTGATAGAATGAAAAAGCATACGATTCTGATGACGGCCCTGATCCTGGCCCTGGCGGCCGGAGCCAATGCCATGACCATCAACGGCGGGGCGGCCTGGTTCAATCCAACCGGGGTGGAAGGAAGCGGCGCAGTGCTGTTCTCCCTGGGAGCCGGCCAGCGGGTGGATCAGATGGTGATGGCCAACATCCAGCTGGATTTCATGAACAAGACATTTACCAAGGAACTGAGCACCACGGTGGATCTTGATACCTCGTCGATCGTGACCCTTTCTACCCGGGAAGTGGCCTACAAGCATTCGGTCAAATATTTCCCCGTCAGCGCCGGAGTGGTCATTACCCTGCCGGTGGACATAACCTACAGCATCAAGCCCTTCATTGAAGGACGGGTGGGGTACGGTTTTGCCAATGTTTCTTACGATTATAACGAAACAACCTATGACATCCCGGATACCAGCCGGCCCGAAAGCGGCAATTATACCGGATTCGGCTGGAGGCTGGCCGGAGGCATCAGGCTGAGCCTTGGTTCCCGTAGCGGTCTGACATTGGGAGCTTTCTACAACGGAAATACCGTTTCCCGCAGCCAGGATTCCAACACCTTCGTAGACCTGGAGATGTCCGGACTGGGGCTGGGAGCCTCCCTGGAACTCAGCGGATTCTAAATTTGTTGCATAAAAACAGTTAAAAGCCCCCCGCCTTAAGGCGGGGGGCTTTTTGTTACCCGGTTTGGATCAACTCTTGCGCATCGGGGAAATGGAATTTAAGGTTGTGGTCCAGAAAGTCCTGTTCATCAGTTGATAAAACCTTTTGCATTGTCTCCAGGGCCAGCTGTTTGGCCGGGGCCACCAAACGGGCGTCGGCGATCAGGTCGGTGATCTTCAAGGCCGGCAGGCCGTGCTGGCGGGTGCCCCAGAGTTCTCCGGGGCCTCTGATCTTAAGGTCCTCCTCCGCGATCTTGAAACCGTCCGATGTGCTCTGCATTATACTCAAGCGCGCTTGGGCCTCCGGTGTAGACTTTTGGCCGGACATCAGGATGCAGTACGACTTGTGCCGGCCCCGGCCCACCCGGCCCCTCAGCTGGTGCAGCTGGGAGAGGCCAAAGCGCTCGGCGTGCTCGATCACCATCACCGTGGCATTGGGCACATCGATGCCCACTTCTATCACCGTGGTGGCCACCAGCAGCTGAATGGCGCCCCGGCGGAATTCCTCCATCACCTGCTGGCGCTCATCAAAGGCCAGCTGGCCGTGGATCAGCCCGGTCTTGAAACCATTGAAGACATCGTCGCTCAGGTGCCGGTGCATCTTGATGGCGGCCTTGAGATCGGTCTTCTCCGATTCCTCGATGATGGGATAGATCACATATATCTGCCGCCCGGCCTTCATCTGATCGCCCAGGAAGGTGTAGACCTTGGCCCGGTTGGTTTCCGATGTCACTTTGGTGATAATGGGCTGGCGGCCGGGAGGCAGTTCGTCTATCACCGAGATGTCCAGGTCGCCGTAGGCGGTCATGGCCAGGGTGCGGGGAATGGGGGTAGCGGTCATCACCAGCAGGTGGGGATCTTTTCCCTTGGCCCGGATCTTGGCCCTCTGGGCCACCCCGAAACGGTGCTGTTCGTCGATGATGGCCAAAGCCAGGGCCTTGAAGTTCACCTGTTCCTGGATCAAAGCGTGGGTGCCTATGGCCAGCAGTATCTCGCCCGATCCCAGTTTGCGGTAGATCTCCTTTTTTTCGGCTGGCGGGGTTTTGCTGGTCAGCAGGGCGGAGGTGATGGTCAACTTGTCCAGCCAGGGCTTGATCCCGGCATAATGCTGTTCGGCCAGGATCTCGGTGGGGGCCATCAAGGCGGTCTGCAGGTTCTGGCCGGCCGCCTGGATCAGGGCGGCAAAGGCCACCAGGGTCTTGCCGGAGCCCACATCGCCCTGAAGCAGGCGGTGCATGGGCTTGGTCTGGGAAAGGTCTCCGGTTATCTCCCGCACCACCCGTTCCTGGGCCTCAGTTGGCTTGAAGGGGATGACCGATTCGAATCTCTTGCGCCAGTCCGGCGATATTATGGGAACGGCCCGGGCCAGCCCGGAGAAGTTCTTCCGGCGCTGCAGCAGCAGGACCTGCAGATAGAAAAGTTCCTCGAAGGCCAGGCGCTCCCGGGCTTTTTGGGCGAACTGGGCGCTTTGGGGAAAATGAATCTCCTGGACGGCATTCTTCAGAGGCATCAATCCCCGGTTCTGGATCACTGATTCAGGCAAGGATTCGGTAACATCAGACAGATGCCCTTCCATGGTAGCTTTGAGCACGGTCCGGATCTGCCGGGCCGACAGCCCGGCGGTGGAAGGGTGCAGGGGAACAATGCGCCCGGTGTGGATCAGCTCGGCATCCTCGTCGTCTATGACCTCGTATTCGGGGTTCAGGAAGACCAATCCCCGGTCGTATTTGGCGGAACCGCTCAAGACCACGGTCTGGCCGATCTCGAACCTGTCCTTTAAATAGGTCTGGTTGAACCATTTGACTGGCAAAAAACCTGAGTCATCGTTGATCATCAGGTTGAAAATGGTAAAGCCCCGCCGGGCGTAATTGACGCTTTTGCCGGAGACCTTTCCTATTACCGTGGCATCCTGGCCGGGATGGAGGTCGGCGATCTTGGTGAATATACTGCGGTCAATGTAGCGGCGGGGGGCATGATAGAACAGGTCGCGCACCGTAAAGATGCCCAGCTTGTGGAACAGCTCAGCCCGCTTGGGGCCAACCCCTTTTATGTATTGGATCTCGGTCAAAGCAGATTTTCTGGTATTTTTGATTAAAACCGAGGGAGTTCTTCCTCGGTTTTATGTTATTGCAACAACTTGCGGTTATTTGTAATGTAGACGCAAATTAAGGTATTAGTTTATTGTTCGGTTTTTTAACTGATCCTTTTCCCTACATTCCCCAGCACCATCTTGGACAGGGCTTTCAAAGTGTCCAGCACCCCGATGCCCTGGTTGGCCACGGCCTCAAAATAGGGGAAACCCTGGGGGTTAAGCTTGGTGTTCAATTCGTCCAGGGTGACGGTGTTGGGCAGGTCGCGCTTGTTGTACTGCAGAACCAGGGGCAGACTTTCCAGGGTTAGCTTCATCTCGGCCAGGTTCTCTCCCAGGTTCTTAAAACTTTCCAGGGTGTCTCCAAAACGCTCGGTCTGGGAGTCGGCCACGAACACGATGCCGTCCACCCCCCGCAGAACTAATTTGCGCGAGGCATTGTAGAACACCTGGCCCGGTACGGTGTACAAATGGAATTTGGTCTTAAAACCGTGGATGCTTCCCAGGTCCAATGGCATGAAGTCAAAGAACAGGGTCCGGTCCAGTTCGGTGGCCAGCGATATCAGCTGGCCCTTGGAGCCGGGGGAGACCTTCTCGTAGATATAGCGCAGGTTGGTGGTCTTTCCGCCCAGGCCCGGGCCGTAAAATACCAGCTTGCAGCTTATTTCGTGGGAGGCTTGATTGATCAGGGCCATAGCATTAAAGTTCAAAGATTAATGATTATCTGATTTCATTCTAATATAACTCAACCCCTTAATCCCCTTCTCTTACCAAGAGAAGGGGCGGGGGATGAGTTATAGCCTAACTAAAAACTATTTCTCCTGAAGCAACGAGTAGTACAGCTCCTGATATTTTATGGCCGACCGGTCCCAGGAAAAGTCTCCGGCCATGGCCTGTCTGGTCAGAAGTGCCCATTCTTCTTTTTTGCGGTAAACCTGCAAGGCCCTTTTGACCGCCGATACCAGTTCCGGGGAATTGAACCCGTCGAACAGGAAGCCATTGGAATCGGAGAAGGACGGCTCATAGTCCACTATGGTGTCGGCCAGTCCGCCGGTCCTTCTGGCCACCGGGATGCTGCCGTACCGCAGGGCGATCATCTGGCCCAGGCCGCAGGGCTCGTAAAGCGAGGGCATCAGGAACATGTCTGATCCGGCGTACATCAGATGGGAAAGGGCGGGATCGAAGATGAGGCTCAATCCAAAATTCTGGGGGTAGAGGCGTTTCTTCCGCTCAAAGGCATCGTGATACCTTTGTTCCCCCGTTCCCAGCACGGCCAGGTCACAGCCTAGTTCCACCAGCTCATCCACGGCTTCCAGCACCAGGTCGCAGCCTTTTTGGCTGGCCAGCCTGGTGACCATGGCCAGCAGGGGGCGGTTCCCGGAATGGACCAATCCCAGCTTTTTGTAGAGGATGCGCTTAATGGTGTTCTTGTTGGCTGTCCGGGCCTGATCATAGTTCAGCGTCAGGTATTTGTCGGAGGCCGGGTCCCATTCAATAGAATCGATCCCGTTGATGATGCCGGTCAGGATGTTTTCCCTGGCCTTAAGCGCCCCGTCCAGCTGAAAGCCCTGTTCAGGGGTCAGTATCTCCCGGGCATAAGTGGGGCTGACCGTGGTCAGCCGGTCGGAGAAGAATATCCCGCCCTTGAGATAATTCACCTGGCCGTAAAATTCCAGCCCATCCAGGGCGAAGCATTTTTCCGGCAGTCCGGTCAGCGCATATTGCTCTTTTGGGAACACGCCCTGATATGCCAGGTTGTGGATGGTAAAAACAGTTTTTGCCTTTTCCCAAAACATTTTTCGGCCGGGACTGCATATGATCAGGGCCGGGATCAGGCCGGTCTGCCAGTCGTGGCAGTGGACCACATCGGGCGGCTGTTCCAAAGTTTCGATCAGTTCAATGGCGGCCCGGCAGAAAAGGGCGAAGCGGAAGGCGTTGTCCGGGTAATCTCCGGCAGCAGTGCCGTAAAGCTCGGGGCGGTTCGAGAATGCCGGATGTTCCAGAAGTAAAGTATTGATGCCCGGCAGGTGATCTGACCTAAGGATATTGATGCGGTGGCTGGCATCTTCGAGGGAACAGGTCACAGCCTTTCCGGTCTCAGTGACATTGAACTTCCGGCGGTCAACTATCCGGTAGGCCGGCAAAATGACTGTGTTCTGATGGCCCAACCGGGCCAAGGCCTGAGGCAGGGCTCCGGTCACATCGGCCAGTCCCCCGGTCTTGGCATAGGGATGGACCTCGGAGGAAACAGTCACTATGTGCAATGGCCGCCGGCTCAACCTATCTCCACCTCCCGCAGAAACTGGGCGTACTCCTCGGGCGGAGTGGGGTTGATGTAAAACCCGGTTCCCCGCTCAAACCCGGCCACCCGGGTAAGGCGCGGCATTATCTCCATGTGCCAGTGAAAATGCTGGAGCCCGGACATCTGACAGGGGGCGGTATGCAGCACCAGGTTGTAAGGAGGATTGCTGACCGAGGCCTTGATGCGGAGCAGGGTCTCCTTAAGTATGGCGGCCAACAGGGCCAGATCGGCGGGGGTGATGTTCTCAAAATTGGATTCGTGCTTCTTGGGCATAAGCCAGCATTCAAAGGGGAAACGTGCGGCAAAGGGGGCGATGGAGATGAAGTTTTCGTTTTCCAGCACCAGCCGGCGGCGGTCTTCGGTTTCCTGCTTGACTATGTCGCAGAAAACGCAACGTTCCTTGTAATTATAGTATTCCTGGGCTCCGGCCAGTTCTTCATTGATAGACTTGGGAACGATGGGTGTGGCTATCAGCTGGCTGTGACTGTGCTCCAGCGAGGCTCCGGCCCGGTAACCCTGGTTCTTGAATATCATCAAATATTTCAGGCGGGTATCCCGCTTCAGATCCTGCATCCGGGAAACGTAGGCGGATAAAATGTTCTGGATGTGCGGTATGTCCAGGTCGGATAAAAACCGGTTGTGTTCAGGCATTTCCACGATTATCTCGTGGGCCCCGATGCCGGACATCTTGTCGTAAAGCCCTTCGCCGGATTTCTCCAGTTCTCCTTCCACCCTTAAGGCCGGGTATTTGTTGGCGATCACCCTTAACTGCCAGCCGGGGGAGTTGGGGGCTGTTTCCGGCGGCCTGACGGCCAGGATCTCGGGCGTGGTCAGGTGCTCCTGGCCGTAGCAAAAGGGGCAGGAGCCATGGATTACCGCCGGGGCGGGGATCTCATAATCCACCGGGCGTTTTCCCCTCTCGGTGGAGATTATCACCCAGCGGCCGATGATGGGGTCTTTGCGCAGTTCTGGCATAATCAATTATTATCAGTTGAACTTAAATTATATCTGCTAATTATTGTAAAGTCAATGAAATAAGAGGCCGGTTATAAAACCGGCCTCTTGAGAACTGATCGGGGGCAATGAAATTACTTTTTGCCGCCTTCTTTTTGTTCGGGCTGGGCGGGTGCGGCCGGGGTTTCCTCGGGATAGGTGATTGTAGCCTCGGCCTTGAGGCGGTTAAGCAGGTTGTCAAAATTAGCCTTCTGCTGGTCCCTCTGCATCTGCCCAGAGATCTGGCTCTTGACCTGGTCCAGTGTCTTGAAGCCGGCCGGGGTCTTCTCTTCAACCTTATAGATGGCATACTGGGTGAAATATTTGACCGGAGCCGTGGTATAGGCGCCGTCCTTGAGCTTCCCGGCGGCTGCAAATACTTTGGGATCTATCTGAGTCTTGTCCACCAGTCCCAGGTCGCCGGCCTTGTCCTTGGTGGCTGCGTCAGTTGAAACTTTACCGGCCAAACTGTCGAATTTGTCAGGGTTGGCCTTAAGGTCGGCCAGCGCTTTGTTGGCTTCGGCCTCGGTGTTGAAAACCATCCAGCGCAGGTGCAGTTTGGAGCCTTCCTTCTTGATACGCTTGACCACAGCGAATTTGGGGGAGATGGGGGTGATTGAAGATATCTTGCCCTTGGGAGTTTTGACAAAAAGCACCGGATCCAGATCGGGGTTGTCGCCCCGGTTCAGCTGGGCCATCTCGCCGCCCTTATGTGAATTGTCGGAAACCGAGTATTTCATGGCCAGGCTGTCAAAGAAAGACTTTTTCATCTGGGCCAGCTTCAGCACTTTTTCGGCCTCGGCTTTTGTATTCACTATGATGTTGCGGGCTTTGACAGTTTCCACTATCTTGTAAGCATTCTTATTGGCTTCGTAGTTCTTTTTGATCTCCTGTTCGGTGGGCTGGGACTTCAGGATCACCTCATTATTGTAATATCCCCGGATCATTACATCGTAGCGGGTGTCCACCAACTGCTGGTTTATAGCCGGATCGTTGCCTATTCCGGCCTTGACCGCTGCGTCATATAACAGTTTTTTCTGGATCAGCCTTTCCAGGAACTGCTTCTTGCCGGCCTCGTTCTCGAACTGGGCCCGGTACTGGGGGGGAACCTTTTCCAACTCAGCGTCAAACTCCAGCTTGGTGATGGGCTGGCCGTTGATGATCACAGAATATTCCTTGAAATTCTTGTTAAAACAGCGGCCCACACCTTCCATGGCCAGGCTGTCTGCCTTGGCCAGTTGGGAGGGCTTATCCTTGTAAAGAGTGACCACCTTCTGGTAAACTTCGGCGGATTTTTGGTAGTCGCCGGAGCGTTCGTAGGCCAATCCCAGGTAATAGGCATAATCCTTGGCCATTTTTGACTGGGGATAGATATCCAGCAGTTCGGTGAAGGAGGTGATAGCATCGGCGTATTGCTGGTGGTTCAGGTTCAACTGGGCTATTTTATACATCAGCTCTTCGGGGCTGGCGGTCTTTTTCTTTTCAGCGGCCAGGGCCAGAGAGGATGTAAGCAGTAGCGATAGGGCCAGGACCATGGTCAATAGTTTTTTCGGGGACATGCTGCCTCCTAAATTTGATTTATGGTGGGTTTATTTTCTTTTTGGGTTATTCTAAAGGAAAATGTTGCATGACAGGGCGGGGCAGGTCTTAGATCTGTTTTAAATTGGAAGATATCTTGAAATACTTTTATACGGAGTTAAGCCATGGAGGGTATTCAATGTCCAACCCGTAACTTTGAAGGGGGTATGTATCATCAGCAATTTTCAGATCAATGAAACTATGGGGCGGGTTAAAGGCATAACTGTTGGCCGGGGAAGAATGATCGAAAAAAGCCAGCAAACAAAAGCAGTCATGCTGCGCTTTGTTTTCAGCATGGCATTCCGCGAAAACGAAGAGAACCGAAGCCATCAAAACCATAAGAATTAAAACACAGGCGGTGCGCATGTTCAATGCACCAGCCACTGCATCACGGCCCCGGCGGCCAGGGGCACCCGGATGTTGTCATCCAGCGGTATGGGCAGAAGTTCCACGATCATGGCCACGGCCGCACCGATCACCATCCGGGACAGGCTCAGGTCGGAATGGGGCAGGAAGATCAAAGCGGTTCCGATCAGCAGGCATCCGGCGAAACCGGCGGCCGTGCCTTCAAAGGATTTTAAAAAGAACCTGGTCCGTCCCAGGTTGCGGCCCACCATGGCGGCCAGGGCGTCTCCGATCACCAGAAAACAGATGGCGGCCATGGCGATGAACGGCTGGAACAGAACTATGCAGGCCAGCGAGGACAGCATCAGGTAGGTGGCCCCGGTCAGGGCGTCGATCTCGTGCCGCCTCAGCAGGGGGCCGAAGATGTCGATGAAAATTATCTTGATGAACTGGTGGCGCAGCCTGATGATGTCCAGGGCAAGGGTGGCGGCGGCGGCGGCCAAAAGGATCCACTTGGCCAGGTAGGTGTAAGGCTTGCCGGTGGTGTGCTCCAAAAGGAAGGCCCCGTAATAAAGAAAGGGAACGGTCAGCCCGGCCAGCATATGAAAGGCTTTGCGCCTGATCTCGCGCTGCAGATTAAGGGTGGTCATAGATTGTCTAAAGATCAAAAGTAATTATTCAGAGCCACTAAGCCTGCCCTGTGTGTAATCGAAGGGACACCAAGATACAAATACGACTAACGATTGACGATTACAATAAACGAAAGTAGTGTCTTAGTGTCTTTGTGGTTGAATGTTTAACTTCAAAAGTTTAAAGAAGCTGAAAGCCTGGTGCTGTTGCCCAGGTCCTGACTTCCCAGATAGGCATAATCAAAATTGAAGCGTCCCAGTTTTAATCCTGCCCCAGCCGCCAGCCGCCCCAGGTCGGAGCCCAACCGCAGAGCCAGCCTTTGTTTTAAGACATATTCCAGACCGTAGTGGGAATCGGCGCTCAAATTTCCCAGATAGTATTGGGATGCGGCCCGCCGCCTTTCGAATCTGACATCAAAACCGGCCGAGATGGTCAGGGCCTTGTTTCCGGCAAAATTAGGATTCCAGGAAAGACCCAGCCTGGCAGCCGGGGAGATGACCTCCTTTTTTCCGGTGTCCCAAGCCAGGTAGGTGGTGGTAATGTCCTGCAGGTTCAGGCCCAAGCGTAGATCGTGAGGCAGTCTGGACAATACCCCGGCATCCAGACCTATGCCCCAGGCGCTGTTGGAGCCTAGCGACTTGTTGACCAGTTTCAGATTAGCGCCCCAGAAAACATCCTGGCGGTACATCCGGCTGTAATTAAGGAACAGGGCCGATTCGGCGTCCTGGATATCGGTGATCAGATCATAATCCAGCCGTTCGCCGGGATCCATCACTCCATTGCTGTTAAGGTCCAACAAGGCGTTGTTGGTATAGGGAATGTCCTTGATGGATAGACGGACAAAGATCAGCCCAATTCCGCCGTTCTTGATTGGACGGCTGTATCCCAGGGCATCATAGGTCAAAAGGCCGTCAAAGTTGGAGGAATGGTTGAAGATCATCTGATGGCTGGAGAGGGCCGTGGCTGCGGGGTTCCAGTAGGAGGAAAAACCATCGTCGGCAATGGAGACATAAGCTCCGCCCAGCCCCAGGGCCCGGCCCCCCATGCCAAAGCTCAAAAATTCCCCGGTATATTTGTCGGCCAGGGCCGGAGCCGCGATCAGGCTTAGAGCCAGCAACAATTTTAATGTTTTGCGCATCGTATCACCACGGATATAGAAATATCCTATCGTTAAGGTTTTGGGAAAACAGAAAAACAACAAAGAGCCGTGGAACAAAGGTTCAAACGGCATCGTTGGCTGGCGGGAAGAAGGACTGATTTTCTGTGTTCCGTACCTTAAGTAGCGATAGGATATTCTCCGTAATTGTCTTATAAATATACTCTAAAAATCACTTTTTGTCAAGATTGGCCAGCCGGATAAACGTCTCCATCCCGGGCTTGATGGGAGCGGAAGGCGTGGTCTGCAGGAAACGGGAGAAACCGAGCGAGGTCAGGGAACTGTTCTCCCATACCGTCAGGTCGGCCGGGAAGGGCAGGGATTTTGGGAACCCGGAGCTTATCAGGCTGGTGTTCAGGGAATTGCCGGAGGCGCCGAACCATTTACCTAAAGCCAGCTGCTGGCTGGAGCTCAGGCTGTCGCTGACCACGACCACGACCCGGGAATATTTGTAGGCCAGGTTGGGGAAAAGGCTGTCGATGCCGGTGTGGTTGACCACCAGCCCCCTGGCCCGGGCCAGCTGTCCGACTTTTAAGGCCAGTTGATAACTCCTGCTGTCCGGTTGGTGGGCGAAAAGGATGTCCCCCCCGGAGCGGAAGGCCTGGGCCGGCCGGAAAGGCTGGTTCAGGTAGGTCTGGGGGAAATAGGAGAATACTACGATCTGATCCCGGTGGTCAGCGCTGCCCCAGGTGATGCGGTAGGCCGCCATTCCGGTTTTGGGAATGTTTCCCAGCCGGATCACGGTGTCGGGCAGGGAGGAGGCCAGGTCAAGGTCCTTCTGCCTTAAGGGGCTGTTTGGTGTCAGGGCTTCTATCTTAAGATTATTGACCGGGCTCTGCAGCTTTAAGCTCAGCGAAAGGGAATTATCCGTGGTCATCAGCCGGGCGGTCAAAGGATGCAGGCCCAGCTCCTGCCTCAGCTTGGAGAACCCGGCGGCCCCGGCTATCAGCCACTCCTGGCTGCTGTAGGGCCCCTTGCGGCCCCGCATTCCCCGGAACATGTCGTGCCAGAACATGCCCTTGATCCGGCCGCCGTCGGTGTAACCCTTGATGGCGTCGGTCCAGCGCCAGTACATCTCCTCCGGGGCCGGCGGGTTGACGCTGTTCTGCAACAGGGGGAAGTCCACCTCCTGGCCCACCAAAAGCTGGGCCTCGTCGCCCTTAAGGTAATTGGACCAGTCGCTGGTCATCTGGTAGCAGTGCCGGGCGGTGGACTCGTACATCATCACCGCGTCCATGTCCAGGCCGGCATCGTTCATCATGGCCGGGTCCTGGCCGTGCTCGTGGCCCTTGTCCCAGCCCAGGGTAAAGCCCCAGACCGGCTTGGTGACGCCTGATTCCTCCATCAATTTGACCACGGCCAGGGCCGTCCTATGGGCCTGCCACCACTGCCAGCGGGCGTGGACGGTGTTGACCTCGTTGACCCGGACCTGTTTGGCCACCCACATTATCCTCTGGTTGGGCGGCCATTTCCTCCAGTCCCGGGGCGTTTCGATGTTCATCTGCTCCACGAACTGGTTGACCGTCTCGTAGCCGCCGGCCCCGGGCCGGATGTAATCCAGCCCGATGAAGTCCACGTTGGGCTCTTCCTGGAGGACCTTCATCACCTTGACGATGTCGTCCCGGCGCTTGGCGTCATCCAGGCTGACGTGATGGTTGCGGAAGACCCCGCCCTTGCCGGCTTCGATGGAATATTCGTATTTCAGTTTTTTCAGCGGCGGGCCCCACAAGAGATAACTGCCGACATAGCCGCCGAACTGCAGTCCCTGATCGTGGGCCTCCTTGGCCAGCCGGGGCAGGGCCTTGAAATTGTCCCTGACCCAGGGGTTCTTGTCGTTGGTCCCGGGATATCCCTCGATGGTCCAGCCCAGGGAGAACCAGACGGCGTCGGCTCCCAGGAACTTGGCCCAGTCCCCAAAGTTCTGCCATTTGCGGCTGGTGTTGTAGGGCGAGCGCAGGGCGGTGCGGGAGACGTCGCAGGAGCTTTCGATGGTCATCACGCAGAAACCGGCCGGGATGGGCTTGGGGGCGCGGGACTTGACGAGAAAAGTAGTAGAGTCGGAGCTTATTACGGTATTAACGTAGGATTGTAGTAAAGTAGTAGAGTCGGGGCTTTTTACAGTATTAGCGTAGGACGGTAGTAAAGTAGTAGAGTCTACCTTGGTTTGTTTGGAGAGCACAGACAGCACGGCCTTGTAGCCGCCCAGGGGCGGGTTCCAGGGCAGGGGCCAGGTGCCGCGCCAGGAGCTTTGGTCCTTGTCATAGCGCAGAGTTATTTCCCGGCAGTCTCCGGCGCTGATCAGCGCGGTGTCGGCGAAATAGAACTTTACGCTGACGGCAGAAGAATCGGGGTTGATGTTACTGGAAGAGTCCGGCTTGAAGTTCAGGGAAACCATTTCGTAGCGGAAGTATTCGGTCTTATCCACCGAGAAATAGGGCGACTGGTACGGGCCGCTGACGGTGCCGAGGTTCAAAGCCAGAAGGGAGATGGCCAGGAGGCTGGCGATGGAGAGATATTTGTGCATAGTATTTTGACCTCACCCTTTGATTCCCTCTCCTAATGCCTTAGGAGAGGGGAAGGGGAGAGGTCTTAAGCTCAGTTATTGTTTTCAGCTTGTGATTTGTCGGGAAATATCTTTATCAGCACCATCACCAGACCGTAGAAGATCAGGATGAAGGCGAAGATGCCGGTCATGCCCATGGCCATTAGTTTAAGGCTTTGGTTGAAGTTGGTCCAATCCATGCAATGAATTCCTAATTACGAATTATTAATTGATAATTCCAGGGTTGGGAGGGGTCACTTCACCAGCGCCAGGATCAGTCCCCCGGCGATGATGGACCCGATCTGTCCGGCCACGTTGGCGCTGACCGCGTGGTTCAGCAAAAAGTTGGCCGGGTCGGCCCGCTGGGCCTCCTGGTGGATCACCCGGGCCAACATGGGGAAGGCCGAGATCCCGGCCGCGCCCACCATGGGGTTGATCTTTTCCTTGGTGAAAAGGTTAAGGAACTTGGCGAACAGCACCCCACCGGCGGTGTCGCCGATGAAGGCTATCAACCCCAGCCCGATGATCATCAAAGTGTCCCAGCGCAAAAAGCTTTCGGCCGCCATGGTGGAGCCGATGGTGATGCCCAGCAAAATTGTCACCAGATTGGCCAGCTCGTTCTGGGCCGTCTTGCCAAGCCGCTCAGTGACGCCGGATTCCCTTAAAAGGTTTCCGAACATCAGGAAACCCACCAGGGCCACGCTGACCGGGGCCACGATGCCGGCGATGATGGTGATCAGTATGGGGAACAGTATCTTGACCGTCTTGGAGATCCCGGCCTCGTGGTAGGGCATCCTTATCTTGCGCTCCTCCAAAGTGGTCAGGGCCCGGATCACCGGGGGCTGGATGATGGGCACCAGCGACATGTAGGTATAGGCCGCCACCGAGATGGGAGCCAGCAGCCTGGGGGCGAACTTGGTAGCCACGTATATGGAGGTGGGGCCGTCGGCGGCGCCGATGATGCCGATGGAGGCGGCCTCCTTCAGGTCAAATCCCAGCAGGGTGGCCACAGTGATGGTAAAGAATATCCCGAACTGGGCCGCCCCGCCGAACAGGAACATCTTGGGGTTCTTCAGCAGAATTCCGAAGTCTATCATGGCCCCGATGGCGATGAAGATCAGCAGGGGAAAGAGCTCGGTGAGGATGCCGTACTGGTAGAGCAGGGTAAGCGGGCCCTCGTCGCCCACCGCCGCCGAGAAGGGGATGTTGGCCATGATGCAGCCAAAGCCGATGGGCAGGAGCAGCATCGGTTCGTACTCTTTGGCGATGGCCAGGTAAAGCAGAAGGCCGCCGATGAGCAGCATGGCCGCCTGGCTAAGTGTGAAGGAGGTGAAGCCGATAAGAAGGTCTTGCATAATGTTTTTTAATAATTGGACGCAGATTGACGCGGATTGTTGATGATAAAAATATTCAAGTACAGGCCTGTTACCGTTTGGGTCTGTAGCCCAGCACTTTTGCCGGCAGAAGCAGAATGGCCCGGAGCAAGGCAAACAGAGCCTCAAAGGTTATTCCGATCAGCCGGAACGGCAGTAAAACCAGCCATATCAGAGGCCACAGGATCAAAGCTATGATGGCCAGCGGCCAGCATAGCACCAGCAAGATAAGCCAGGCAATGAAGGTGAACATTTATGCATCCTCACTCAGTTACTGTATTGAATTGCCTGATGCGCCTATTCCCCGGAAGAAGCCTCTTTGCTGTAAAAGGGGACGACCTCGTCCTGGTAAAACCACAGGCTGTCCTCGTTCTGGTACCAGCCGCCATTTTTGGTTATCAGCTGGATGCGGTCGTTGTCCAGTTCGTCCTTGTACAGGACGGTTTCCAGGGTGGAATCGCTTTTGAACGGCCGGGTGTACAAATGCAGGCTGTCGCCTTTGAGCCTGGCGTAATTGAACTCCGGTTCGGCAGTTTTTCCGGTGTCCGCGGGGGCCGGGGATGCCGGCTGGACAATGGTCTGCTCAGTTTGCGCCGGTTGTTCACCGGCCTGGTATATCCGGTGCTGACGCCAGATGAAAAATGCCAGTACGACAAAGAACAGCCCAAAGGCCGCGATCACGATGATGGGTTTTTTCATAAGATTTAAGTTTGTTGGAGAAACTAAACTCAACCCACTTCGGCTCTGCTCAGCGCAAGCCTGCACCCCTTCTCTTAGCCTAATAAATGCCGGGCATGATCGTAAGAGAAGGGGACGGGGGATGAGTTCGTTGTCTCATTTCTTCTTATACTTCATCTTCATCCCCAGCAGGATGAAATTAAGCACTATGGTCACTCCGTTGGCCAAAATGATCGGCCATTCGTGGATCATTATACCATAAACCAGCCACAAAGTAATACCGCAGAGGAAAAGCACCAGGAACAGCAGGTTGAAGTCCTCGGCATGTTTGGTCTGGTAGGTTTTGATGACCTGGGGCAGGAAGCTGACGGTAGTCAGCAGTCCGGCCAAAAAGCCGATGGTTTTGATGAGCATGGATTCCTTTATCCGCAGATTTCGCAGATTCACGCAGATTGATTTATTATTTCTTGCTTGGCGCTGCAACCGGCACCGGGGGCAGGGGGATGGGCGTGATGTCGGCGCATTCGTTGACCACCTGCACCAGCGAAGTGCCCTGCGGGATGTAGTACTTGACATTGTCCTTGAGGGTGGCCTTGGTCACCAGCAGCTTCTTCCAGATCTGGGCGTTGCCCACGAAGTTCTTGTCGGACGACTCGCTGACCAGCCGGATGGCTTCGGCCTCGGCCTTGGCGATGGTGACCCTGGCCTCGGCCTCGGCGTTGGCCTTAAGCACCACGCCCTGGGAGTAGCCCTCGGCCTCCTTGATCTTGGCCCGGCGGGCGCCGTCGGCCTGGGTCTCGGTGGCGGTGGCGAAGTCCACCGCGGCAATCTTCTCGTTCTGGGCCTTGACCACCTTGTTCATGGTCTCCTGGACGTCCTGGGGCGGCATGATCTCCTTGAGCTCGGTGCGGACGATGTCGATCCCCCAGTTGGCGGTCTCGTGCTGCATGGTCTCCTGCAGCTGGCGGTTGAGCTCGCCCCGCTTGCTGTTGGCGTCCTTGAGGGAGAGGTTGCCGATGACGTTCCTCAGGGTGGTCCGGGCCAGGGCCACGATCTGGATCCGGTAGTTGTTGACGTTGTAGATGGAGTTCTTGATGCTTTCGTCGTCGCGCTTGACCTTGAAGTAGACCTGGGCGTCCACCATGGCGTTGAGGTTGTCCAGGGTGATCACTTCCTGGGGCTCGGCGTCTATCATCAGTTCGGTGGTGTTGATCTTGTGCATCCGGTCGATCACCGGGATGATCCAGTGGAAGCCCTGGTCGGCCACCTTGCGGAACCTTCCCAGCCGCTCCACCACGCCTTTCTCGATGGGCCGGACGATGCGGATGCCGATAAAGAAGATGAAGACCGCGACTATGATCCAGAATATCATTTTAATGCTCCTTTCAGGTTAACTTACCACGGAAACACGGAAATCAGGAAGACACGGAATATAATAAATATGTGAAAGGCGATATTCCGCATTCAGTGTTTCTGTGGTAAAAGTGATTTTCTGAAGTACTGCATGGGCCGGAATAGCCATCAGTGTTTCTCTATGTACTCGTCCAGCTGACGGTGCCACTGATCGGGTTCAAAGGTACCGGGCGCGGTCTCCTGGCCGAACAGCAGGTCTATCAGGTAGCGTGGGCGTTTGCCGCCGATGTGCATGGACTTGATGCAGGAGATGCAGTAGACCGCCACCTCCTCGGCCGGCATCTCGCCTGCCCGTTTGGCCATCTGCTCCTTAACCTGTTCCACCGGGATGGCCCCGTAAAAGCTGTCGCCGCAGCAGGTGCTCTTGGTTCCCGTGTGCTTGGGTTCTGCCAGTTCTATGTTCATCTTCTTCAGCAGCGTCCTGACGGCCTTGTGCACCCGCTGCTGGTCCCGGGTGGGGCAGGCGTCCAGGATGGACATCTTTTGCCCCTTGTAATCGGGGAAGGAGAAGAAGTCGCCCTGGGCCAGGATCTCCCACAGCGAGACGGTGGTGCTGTTGGCATGATCGTTGCGGAACCGCTTGTCGCAGCCGGGGCAGATGTTGATGACCTCGGTCTTGCTCTTGAACTGCGGGTCGTGATGACAGCAGACCATCAGCATGTCCATCGGGCCCAGGCTTTGATTAAGCAGGGCATGCAGTCTTTGGGCCGACTCCGGCTTGTACAGCATCAGTCCGCAGCCTGGGGCGAAAACTTGTTTCATTTTGTTTGACGGGGTGGAGGGGATGGGGGATTTTGGTGGCGTTCAATTTATTAGCGATACCATTAATGATATCGCTGGATTCCATCAAGGCCTCTTGCGAGGCCTAACCCATAGGCTTCAAGGAAGCCTTGATGATTTCCAGCGATAGGTTTCAACCTATCGCTAAGTTAATGTGTTTTCCCCAGATAACGTTCATTCTTTCCCCCGCAGGACTGGCACAGGGGCCGGTGCACGCACAACAGGGAATCACATTTGGGGCAGGCCCATTTGATCTTTTCGTTTTGCAGGAAAGCCTTGACCCCGGCCTTTTCTATGGCCTGCAGGTTCTCTATCATGCTCATCCCGTATTTGGTCCGGTAGCGCTTGTCTAAGTGCTTTAGCCGGGGGCAGGGGAACTTGGCGCATGAGAAGCAGAACCGTTTGCCGGAAAGACGCTCCGGGCAAAGCTTGATCCGGCAGGCCGCCCGGCCCTTGGTCAGGTTTCCTACCGGGGCATTGCAGCCCGGGCAGTGGTTCTTTTCCCGCTGGTAACCCAGGCAGAGCAGGCAGTTCATCCCGCAGGGAGCGATGAAGAGTTCTTGGCGCATAATCTGACCTCACCCCTGCCCCTCTCCAAAGGCATTTGGAGAGGGAGATTGTAATCCAGTAATTATTTTCGCGATATTTCGTGTATTTAGCGGGCGGATTTCTTTTTCTCCTTAATACTCTCCACCGCCTGCTGGACCTCATCCAGGCTTTCTATCGGCAGGGAGTTGATGGTCTGGGCCAGCTTGATCATCTTTTCCTCTTCGCGTTTGAGGGGGTATAACGGATGCTCGGGGTTGGCCTTGTTCTTGGCGCTTGGGGTCCATTCCAGCAGGTCGTTGGGGGTGCAGTTGAGGATGATGCAGAGCCGTTCCAGGCGGGGCAGGTCCAGCCGGATGAAGCGGGAGTGGGCGATCTTGGTGGCGTAGTTGGGGGAAAGGCCCTGCTCTATAAGATAGGGGACGGGTTTGACGATGCCCCGGGCGGCGAAGATCTTGGCGAAATTGAAGGATAGCATGGTAACTGATCCTTGAAAACTGTTAATTGTTCATTGATAATTGTAAATTATGGCATGAAAAACGGCAAAAATCAATGAATAAATGGAATATTTCACATGAGATATGAGATATCTCCCTTGATATATGGAATAATTCCCTCGCTATATTGTTGCTTACACATGATATATGAATAAACTCCCTTGCTTTATGAGAGAATTCCCTTGATATATTAAATATCTCCCATGATATACTAAATAACTCCCTCGCTATGTGGAATAACTCCCTTGAAATATGGAATGTTTCGCTTGATTATTGATATTATAAAGGAATTATCTGCGAGCTCGCTGGGTAAGTCAATTTCTAAGATAATGTTCAATGAATGAATAAACCATTGACACCTTTTTTTGATAAACAAATAACGTCTTTGAACTTGGTTGTATTAATGTATGGGTGTTTAATGTATAAATTATCTTCAGTCTCGTGTATGAGTGTTACATTATTTATTGTGTATTTATCCGTATCTTTGGTAAAAACGAAACCCATCGATTTTGCAGTACTTACATATTGGTCTGCAATGTAAATATCGATATGCCTAATTTCACCACCGCCAAAAACTGAGTTTGTGTATGGGTAAACTAAGAAGCTATAGTAAAATAAAGAAACGATGAACGTGAATATGAAAATTATACTGATAAAACTCATAGCTGAACGGTCTTTGCGTTCTAAGAATAAATAAACTACAAGTAAATATAAACCAAATATTATTAAACCATATTGTTTTACATATATAGACCATCCGCCAAAAATAAAATTTAAAATGTTAATATATTTAATTTGAGGTTTCCAAAATATTTCTAGCATAATCATGCTAAGCGTGATAAAAACAAATAATGTAGCAGATACAGCATAAAAAAAACGTTTAATTGTAGGTTTGTTTTTAAATAAATGATATATCGGGAATATGATTAAAGCAGGTGCAATTATATAAAGTAAAAATGAGGCACCAGTCAATATGTGTTTCAAACGTATAAAAGAAAAATCAGTAATCCCGTAATTAGAGAGATAAAAACAGGAGATGACATAGCCTATCAAAAAACAAAATCCAATGAATGCTAAAGATAGTTTTGTAATTTTTTCAAGTTTATTGAAAATATCATTCATAAATGTACTCCTAAAAAATGAATTAGTGCAAGCCACAGCTTAGGTGCGCTTTTTATAACTGTTACTACACCAGTTTCTCCCCGCCGCACTTCTCAGAGATACCGTAAATGGTATCTCTACAAATCACCAAGGCTTCTGTGAAGCCTGAAATAGGCCGCCGCAGCGGTCTTGATGGATAGTAGCGATAGTCTTCAGGCTATCGCTATGAATGTATGTAAACATTAGGAGGTTAGACACATTTGGACCTTCGTCTTTTTATCTCTATAGCGATTTGTTCCCATGATGCGTATGCATTACGACGATTACATCCCGGAGGTGCTGCTGCCACTGCACTCCGGAAATTGAAATAGCCTGTAGTCTTCAGTCTATTTTGAGCTTTGTTTCCAAGAGCCACAACAAGTGCATTTGGTAAAAGTGCTAGTTGTGGCATTAAGTAGTTTTTAATGCACTCACGAGATGCGGAAGACGAAATACCACCGCATTCAATCTTCGCGGAACAGAGTACAGAGTCTGTGAGCCAGGTTTTTCGCATCTGATGGTCAAAATCGAGATCGCGCCAGCACATGTCAAGAATGGTTCGGACGTTTTGATGAAACTGATCTTTACCCTGTTTAAAACACTTGGTCGCATACTCATAAGCCGTATTCATGTCCGAATGAATTTCTTGCTCATGCGGATTACCGGGCTCTGCAAAAACAAGAATGAGTTCAATTTCATCGAGTTCTCCCCCGGCACCTGCGAATCCCCGTGGAACGTGGCCATTCTCTGGCTGCCAGCGCATTTCAGTACAGGAGTTTTGAAAACCTGTACATGGTTTGTAAGCTGGAGCCAGTATCTGCAAAATCGAAGGATTTAGGTGCATAGGCACGGCCTAATATATGTTATGTTGCATTTATGCGGCAATAAATCTTTTTGAGATAACACGAAAATAATATTTCGCGTTTTTTCGCGTTTTTCGTGGGCAGGGTAGCCTATCCCAGTTTCCCCCCGCACCCCCGGCCTATTGCTCCAAAAACTCAATCACCTTCTTATCAAACACCTCCGTCTGCGAGATCGGCAGGTCGTGGCTGGCATTGGGTATTATCTCCGTTCTTATCTGAGGCGCCACCGCATTCAAACGCTTCACGGCCTCGGCGGCGGGATATATCTTCTCGTGCTGGCCCACCAAGAACAAAGCCGGCACCTTGATCTCCCGCAATTCCCCGTCGGTCAAAACATCGGGTGGGACCAGCATCCTCATCTTATAGCATTTCAGGCTCATCGTGGCGTCGGTTATAAGCATGTCTGTTATCCGGCGGCTTTCTGCATCCTGCCGCTTGGCCAGGTCCTCGAACAGCCAGTTCACCAGGAACCTTCGCATGAAATAGGGATGAGGCAGGGCCGAGATGATCCCGCGCCAGGCCCATTCCCCGGGCAGTGCTATAATGGTGGAGGGAGGGGCGACCAGCACTAATTTTCTCAGCCGTTCCGGGTGGCGCAGGGCGTAACGGCTGGAAAGCCAGCCCCCGAAGGAATAACCCATCAAATTGACGCTGTCGCCCAGGGCCAGGCCGGTGAACAGCTCGTCCATCCAGCCGGTGAAATCGTCCGCGCGCTTGAAGGGTTTGGTGTTTATGCTGCGTCCGACGTCGTAAATGTTGTCCACCGCATAGACCCGGAAATGTTCCGACAGTCCTTTGACATTGGCGAACCAGATCAGCGAGGAGGCGTTGGCCGAAGGCAGCAGCACCAGGGCCGGGGCGTTGGGCGGCCCGCTTACCCGGACGAAGGTTTTGCCGTAGGAGGTCTCCACGTATCTTTCTTCGGAATCCACCGGCCATTGCCTGGCCCGTTGGTCGTAGTATTCCAGATACTTTTCCCGGGCCTGGGCGGACTTGAAGGGGTAGTAGGCCGGAAGCTTTGACATATCCGGATCTTTGAACAGCGAATTGACGAAAAGGGCCGCCGAGCCGATCAAGAGCAGCAGACAAGCCGCCAGGATCAGCAGGATCGTTTTAAGCAGGGAGCGTTTTTTGGGCGGTGTTTGTGCCGGCATATGTTTTGTATTTTTCTCCGTATTGTAGTGATAGTCTTCCACCTACGCTGAAGCTTCGGCGGATAAATCAGGCTATCGCTATGAATGTATGTAAATATTAGTTGGATTGCTTCATCAGTCCGGCAGGGATGTCAACTCGCAATGACCGTTACAAGTATGGTCCGCGATTTGAAACCCTTTGTGTCTTGGTGTCTTTGTGGCAAAGTAGACTAACTAAGTTTCTCCCCGCACTCCGGGCAGAACTTGCTCCCCGCCGCTATCGGCTTACCGCATTTGGGGCAGGGTGCCATCGCCGGAGCCGCCGCCACGGCCAGCGTTCCCCCGCAGTTACTGCAGAACTTGGCCCCGGCCATATTCGGGGTCTGGCACTTGGGGCAGGGAGCGGCTTGGCCGGAAGCCATGGCCTGCTGCAGCATTCCCGGCAGCATCATTCCCATCCCCAAACCCGCGCCCAGGCCCATGCCGGCCCCGGCGTTGCCGCTTTCGTTCTTGGCCGCGTCGCCCATGGCGTTGGCCGCCTTGTATTTCAGGTAGGTGTTCATATCGCCCAGGGCCGCAATGCCGGTGCGCTCGTCTATCTTGGCCGACACTTCCTCCGGCGGGGTGATGGCGTTGATGTAAACATCCACCGCTTCCAGACCGTACTTGCCGAAATCCTCCTGCAGTCTGGCTTTCAAGCCCGTGCCCAGTTCGTCATAATGCTGGGCCACCTGGAAGATGGACTTGTAGGTGTCGCCCAAAAAGTCGGTCAGCCGGGAGACCACGATGGTCTTTAGAAAATTGTCTATCTGCTCGGTGGTATAAAGCCCCTGGGTGCCCACCAGCTTGTTGACGAACAGCTGGGGATCCTTGATCCGGACCGAGTAGATGCCGTGGGAGCGCAGGCGGATCATCTTCAGTTCCTCGTCGGCGAAGGGGATGGGCTCGGCCGTGCCCCACTTGAGGTCGGTGAAGACTTTTGTGCTGACGAAACAGACCTCCACCCTAAAGGGGCTTTTGCCGTCGAAGACGGTCTTGATCACATTGATCAAAAGCGGGATGTTCATTGTTGTCAATGTATGCCGGCCGGGGCCGAACACGTCCAGGGCCTTGCCGTCCCTGAAGAACACCGCCTGCTGGCTTTCCCGCACCACTAGCTGGGAGCCGATCTTCGTTTCGCCCGAGCCGTCCTCGGGGACCCGGTGAACCATCTGGTTGCCGGTGTTATCCAAAAATTCTATGACTTCCATTATCTTGGCCATCTTCTGACTCCTTAACAAGGTTCTAAATGTTGTAAATGATGTAAATGGGTAAAGGGATAAATGACTATACTGCTTTGGTCTCCGAGATCGCCTCGTGACGGGCGTTGAGCGTGGCATCAAAGTCCTGGAGGTCTGAAAGAAGGGAGGACAGGGCGGCCTGGTCGGGCGTCAGATTGTTGACCTTGTTCCGGATGGCGGTGATGGCCACGGCCAGGTCCTGGTCAAACTGGTAGAGGGCGTCCAGCTGGGGCTCCATGATCTTCTGGCTGTCAAAGAACCCGGCGTAGCCGTAGTCGGCCAGCTTCAGGCGGTCTATCACCTTCTCCAAAAGTTTGGTGACGGAGGCGGAGGTATTGAGCAGGTCCAGCGTCTCGGGTTTTTGGCTCAGCCCGCTGACGAAAGAGTCAAAGGCCGTCTTGCTTTCCTCCAGCTTTCCGGCCAGGTGCATCCGTAAAAGCTTGTCGGTGTTGCGGCGGGATTCCTTGTCGGCGTAGCCGGTGTAACCGGGCACCCATCGGATCATCTTCTCGATGAAACTGCGGATCTTGTCGCTGGCGTCGGGCATGACTATCTCCTTAAATAAAAGTAGTAGAGTAGGTCGGGTAGTAAAGTAGGACGTGAAAATTGTTTTGTGGCTTTTGTGCTTTTTGTGGTAAATTAGCCCCCGGGTGCTAAACATAAAAATTATCATATTTACACCGCATTGTCAATTGAAATCGGACGGTATTTTCCGCCCTTCGATAGTTAAGGCAGAAAGCCATCCTCGGGGTTGTGTTTTTTGCGGTGAGGGGTCTATTTTTGGTATTGACAAAAACTGCGGAAAGCTTTAAGATACATATGGTTTTGGCAAGTAACGGGAACTCATCCCCAAACCCCTTCTCTTACCAAGAGAAGGGGAACAAGGGGTTGAGTTCATACTCTGAAAACAATAAACCATATCCTGGCAAACATATCACAAACGAACCCATGCCCACCATTCAAATACGGCTCAATGAGATCGGGGACGCCCGGCGTTTTTACGAGATACTGAGCAACCCCAATTTCACCTATTTCAGCGCCAATCCAAAATCCGTGGAGGACGAGGAGAACTGGCTGCGGGCCAGCATCAAAGACATGGCCAACGGCCTGCAGTATAGCTACTCCATCCTGTGCGACGGCGAGGTCTGCGGGGGAGTTGGGGTCCGGATCAACGGCACCAGGAAGCACATCGGCGAGATCGGGTATTTCATCGAGGAAAAGCGCTGGGGACAGGGCATCGCCACCGAGGCGGTGCGGCTGTTGGAGCAGAAGTGTTTCCATGAGCTTAAGCTCAGCCGGATAGAGATCCTGATGCAGCCGGAGAACGCCGCCAGCGAAAAGGTGGCGCTTAAGGCCGGGTATGTCAAAGAGGGACTGATGAAAAAGGTGGTGGAGGACAAGGAGCACAGCGGAACGATGCACGATGTGTGTCTGTATGCCAAGGTGCTGTAGGGATTAGAATCTATGAACTCATCCCCCATCCCCTTCTCTTGACAAGAGAAGGGGAGCAAGGCTTGCGCTGAGTGCTATACTGAGTATGTCGAAGTGCAAAGCCGAAGCGGGTTGAGTTTTCCAAATCAACTCATAACCAACCACGGAGACCCCATGGCCATCAAGCTTTACAACACCATGACCCGGAAAAAAGAGGAATTCATCCCCTTAAAGCCCAACCAGGCCGGAATCTATGCCTGCGGGCCCACCGTCTACAACTACGCCCACATCGGCAACCTGCGGACCTACGTGTTCGAGGACACTTTGCGCCGGATGTTCCAATACAACGGCTTTGCGCTCAACCACGTGATGAACATCACCGATGTGGACGACAAGACCATCCGCGACTCCCGGAAAGAGGGCGTCAGCCTGAAGGAGTTGACGGAAAGATACACTGATTATTTCTTCGAGGATTTCAGGTCGCTGAACATCCAGCGGCCCGACGTCGTTTGCAAGGCCACCGAGCACATAAAGGAAATGGTGGACCTGGTGCAGCGGCTGTCCGACAAGGGATACGCCTACAAAAGCGGGGACGGGGCCACCTACTTCAACATCGCCAAGTTTGCCGGCTACGGGAAACTTTCGGGCATCAGCCTGGAGGGACTCCAGGCCGGGGCCCGGGTGTCCAGCGACGAGTACGAGAAGGAGAGCCTTTTCGACTTTGCCCTTTGGAAGGCCTGGGACCAGAAGGACGGCGAGGTCTTCTGGGACTCGCCCTTCGGCAAGGGCCGTCCCGGATGGCACATCGAGTGCTCGGCCATGAGCACCAAGTACCTGGGCGAGACCTTTGACATCCATGTAGGGGCGGTAGACCTGATCTTTCCCCACCACGAGAACGAGATCGCCCAGACCGAGGCGGCCACCGGCAAGCCCTGGGTGCGGTGCTGGATGCACGCCGAGCACCTTTTGGTGGACGGGGGCAAGATGTCCAAATCGCTGAACAACTTTTTCCGGGTGATGGACCTTAAGGAAAAGGGATACGATCCCCTGGCTTACCGCTATTTCTGCTTTACCGGGCACTACCGCTCGCAATTGAACTTCACCTGGGAATCACTGACCGCGGCCCAGCGGGCGCTGGAGAATCTGAGAACTGAGATAGCTAAGCTAAGGGCGGACCCCACCCTTAATCCCTCCCCTCGAGGGGAGGGCGGGGGAGAGGTTTCCTTCAAGCAAAGATTCTTGGAGGCCATCAACGACGACCTGAACCTGCCCCAGGCTTTGGCGGTCTTATGGGACACGGTGAAGTCCCCGGATCTCAGTCCCGCCCAAAAACTGGCGCTGATCGGCGATTACGACCGGGTGCTGGGCCTGAACCTGTTGGACAGCAAGAAAGACTCGGGTCTTCCCGCGGAGGTGGAAAACCTCCTGCAGAAGCGCAAAGAGGCCCGGGCCGCCAAGGACTGGGCCGGCTCGGACGCCATCAGGGGACAGATCCTGGCCCTGGGCTACGTGGTGGAGGACGGCAAGGGCGGGCAGACGGTAAGGGAGAAGAAGTTCGGGGAGTGATGCCATTTCTCGCCACAGAGCGTTGCACTGAGTTTATCGAAGTGACGCAGAGACACAGAGCGGTCATTGCGAAATCACGTCATGCCTGGCTAAGGAAGCAATCGCTGTAAAACTGTATTGTCTGTCCGCCTTTATCGCTTGACAACTCCGGGCTTTTGCGGTAAAATCATAGTTTATCAACCAATTACGGCAACAATCATAAGTAATTTATCTTCAAATCTTTGATATACGGAGGTTAAAATAAAATGTCCGGACATTCCAAATGGGCCACTATCAAGCGCAAAAAGGCCGGCATTGACGCCGCCCGTGGGCAGGCCTTTACCCGGCTGATCAAGGAAATAACCATCGCCGCCCGCAACGGCGGCGGAGATCCCAACATGAACCCCCGCCTGCGCACCGCCATCCTGGCCGCCAAGGGCGCCAACATGCCGGCCGACAACATCGACCGGGCCATCAAAAAGGGCACCGGCGAGCTGGAGGGAGTGGTCTACGAAGAGGTGACCTACGAAGGCTACGGCCCCAACGGGGTGGCGGTGATGCTGGACACGGTCACCGACAACAAGAACCGCACCGCTTCGGAACTGCGCCATCTGCTGGCCAAGAACGGCGGCAACATGGGCTCCCAGGGCTGTGTGTCCTGGATGTTCGAAACCAAGGGGCTGATCTCGGTGGATTCCTCGGTTACCGACGAGGATACCCTGATGTCGATAGCCCTGGACGCCGGGGCCGATGATGTCCGGCCCGAGGAAGGTTCGTTCGAGATCCTGACCACCCCGGCCGCCTTTGAAGCGGTCAAAAAGGCCCTGGAGGACAAGAAGATCCCGGTGATCTCGGCCGAGGTCACCAAGCTGCCCCAGAACACGGTCCAGCTGGACTTCAGCCAGGCCACCACCATGATGAAGCTGATGGACGCGCTGGAGGAATTCGACGACACCCAGAAGGTCTACAGCAACTTTGACATCCCGGCCGACGTGATGGCCAAGCTGGATAAGTAAAAATATTTTTAACCACAAAGGCACTAAGACACCAAAACGCATCCACGTTTAACGTTATTACGTAATAACGGTTTTACGGTTATTTAGAGCCTTGGTGTCTTAGTGGTAAAATATGGTGATCCTCGGCATAGATCCCGGAAGCCATAAAACTGGGTACGGCCTGATAGAATGCGGCGGTAGCCAAAGCAAGGTAATAGCCCTCGGGTGCCTAAAGGCACGGCCGGGGGCTTCCCTTTCGGCCCGCCTGCTGACCATCCACCAGGGATTGAGCGGGATCATCCAAAAATACCGGCCCCAGGAAGCGGCGGTGGAGGCCACCTTTTACGGCAAGAACGTCCATAGCGCGCTGGTGATGGGCCACGCCAGGGGCGTCTGCCTGCTGGCGGTGGAACAGTCCGGCTGCAGACTTTTTGAGTATTCTCCGCTGGAGGTCAAGAAGGCCGTGGTGGGGCAGGGCCGGGCCGGAAAGGGCCAGGTGGGCTTCATGGTCCGGGCGCTGCTAGGTTTGAAGGTCAATCCACAGGAGGATGAGGCCGACGCTTTGGCGGTGGCGATGTGCCACATTCAACGCAGGCAATTTGCGGCCAAGGTAAAGGCCGTGGCAAAAGTTTGAAATGTTGGAAACTGTTTGAAAGGTTTGAAACGTTGTACCATCACATCAAAGGGACCCTGACCCACAAACACCCGGCCGAGGCGGTGCTGGAAGCCAACGGGGTGGGTTACCAGATCAGCATCTCCCTGAACACCTTTGAAAAACTGCCGGAGGCCGGCAACCAGGCCAAGCTGCTGACCTACCTGCACGTCAAGGAGGATGTGCTGCAGCTGTTCGGTTTCAGCGATGACAAGGAGCGCAAGGTCTTCAGGATACTGATCGGTATCTCGGGCATCGGGCCCAAGCTGGCGCTGACCCTGCTTTCGCATATGGCGCCAAGCGACCTGGAGCAGGCGGTGGCCAACCAGGACATGACCATGCTGACTGCGATTTCCGGGATCGGCAAGAAGACGGCCGAGCGGCTTTTGGTGGAGCTTAAGGGCAAGATCGCCGAGGCGGTGGTGGAGGGTTTGCCGAGCATCAAAGGACAGGGGACAGGGGCCGGGGACCCGGTCATTGAGGCTTTAATGACGCTGGGTCTGAATTTCGCCGAGGCCAAGGGCGCACTGGACAAGGCCAAGGCCAAGCTGGGGGACAAGGCTCCGGTGGAGCAGTTAATCAGAGAAGCTTTGAAAGGGAAGTAAAAAGGAATCATGCAACAGTACACTGCAAAAATCGCGGGCTTGACCCAGAAATTCAACCCAGTGGAGTATTTCAAGGAATTCAATTTCGAAGAATACCTGAAGTTCGACCTCAAGAACATCAAGGGCGACCTGCTGGGCGGGCTGACCTCGGCCATCGTGGCCCTGCCCCTGGCCCTGGGCTTCGGCATCCTGGCAACAAACGGGGACCCGAGGGGGGCGGTAGCCGGGCTCTACGGCGCCATCTTCACCGGCATCCTGGCCTCGCTGTTCGGCGGCACCAGCCAGCAGATCACCGGCCCCACCGGCGGGATGACCGTGGTGCTGACCGAGGTCTTTGTGGAGGTCAGCCGGAGCGGCAATTATCAGACCGCTTTAAGCGCCCTGCTTTTAGCCTGCCTGATAGCCGGGATAATACAGATAGCCTTCGGGCTTTTCAAGCTGGGCCGCTTCGTCAGTTTTGTGCCCCAGCCGGTGATAGTGGGCTTCACCAACGGCATCGCCATCCTGATCTTTCTGCAGCAGCTTAAGACCTTTGCCGCGGCCCCGCTGGTGGCGGCCATCACCATCGGTTTCATCGTGCTGACCCCGATGTTTAACAAGTCGCTGCCCAAGCTGTTCATCGGCCTGGTGCTGGGATCGCTGGTGGCGTATTTCTTCGCCTCGCACTACGCTCTTTTCAATATAGGTTTCAACTGGCAGGGATTCTCCTTTTATGACGCCGGCGGCTTGAAATTGGTGGGCGAGATCCCCCGGTCACTGCAGTTGCCTTCGTGGCCCACCGCTTCGCTGGCCGCCTGGCGCAAGGCCATTCCGGCCGGGTTCACCATCGCCATCCTGGGATGCCTGGAGACCCTTTTGGCCAGCGTGGTGGTGGACACCGTCACCAACACCGAGCACAACAGCAACCGGGAGCTGGTGGGACAGGGCATAGGCAATTCCCTGGCTGCGCTTTTCGGCGGCATCGCCGGGACCGGGGCCATCGTCCGGACCACCATCAACATCCGCTCCGGGGGCGTCTCAAAACTTTCCGGCGTCATCTGCGGGCTGTTTCTGCTGATGGTGGTTCTGTTCCTGGCCCCCGTCGCCGGTTTTATCCCCCTGGCGGCCCTGGCCGGGGTGCTGATGATGGCGGCCATCGGGATGTTCGAGTGGGAGCCGCTGAAGATGATCCCCAAGACCCCGGCCGCCGATTCGCTGGTGATGGTGACCACCATGCTGGTGACGGTCTTTGCCGACCTGATCTCCGCCGTGCTGATAGGGATGGTGCTGGCCACCATGCTCTTTTTAAACCGGATGAGCAAGCTGGGGGTGATCCCCCGGACCGAGTCAGAGCTGAAGGGCCTGTCGCCGGAGACCAAAGAGATCATGAAAAAGCAGAAGATAGCGGTCTTTAACATAGAGGGCCCGCTGTTCTTCGGGGCGGTCAAGACCTTTTCCCGGGAGCTGACCCAGGCCTCGCCCGATACCCTGATCCTGGACATGAAGAACGTCCCGGTGCTGGACCTCTCCGGGGCCCAGGCCATCGAGAACGTGGTCAGCAGAATGAAGGCCAAGAAGAAACGGGTGATCCTGTCAGGTCTTCGACCTGAAGTAAGGCAGGTGCTGCACCAGCTGGAGATCATCCAGAAGATAGGCGCCGACAGTTTCCCCGACGATCTTTACAAGGCCGTGGACTATGCGGTCTCGCTTTCCCAGAATATTCAGCCCAGCCTGGCCGATTACTTTAAGGACGACCTGGTGATCATTGACGCCGAGGCCGGTTCAAAGGAGGAGCTGTTTGAAGACGCGGCCCAGAAGGCCCTGCAGGCTGGTTATGTCTACGACAAAGAAGCATTTTTGCAGAACCTGTGGCACCGGGAGAACGACTCGCCCACCAGCCTGGGCCACGGGGTGGCCATCCCGCATTCCCGCTCCGGCGCGGCCTCGGACGAGATAGTGGTGATATTCATCAAACTTAAAAAGGCCATCGCCGGCTACGACGGCATAGACGGCCAGCCGGTGAAACTTATTCTGATGATCTCGGCCGGGGACAATGTAAACGGTTATCTCAAGGTCTTAAAGCTGATCACCCTGGCGGTGGGCCGGGAGGAGCCAAGGCAGAGGCTGTTGGAGTCTAAGAGCGTGGAGGAGGTGCTTGATGTGTTTAAGGGGATCAAGGAGTAGAAACAGGGAACTCATCCCCCGTCCCCTTCTCTTTTTAAGAGAAGGGGAGATAGGAGTTGAGTTCATGACTGTAAACGTTCACAACCAGATTTTATGTATGATTAGAGATAAAAGAACTGCTATGCAAAAGAAAATATCTGTTCATATTATACTTTGGACAGTTGCCCTCTCGATAATTCCGGTTAAGTATTCATTCGCTGAATCTAAAACCTTCGTTCGCGAATACACCTACCAGGCCGGAGAATACGACAGCCGGCTGACCTGCCGGGCCATTGCCATGACCGAGGCCAAACGCCTGCTTTTGGAGGAACTGGGAACATTTCTCAAAAGCTCCACCACCGTCCAGAACGGCATGGTGGTCAGCGACGACGTCTCCATCTTCACTGCCGGGGCCGTCCAGACCAGGCTGGTCGAGGAAAAATGGGACGGGGCCCAGTATTGGATAAAGGTCCAGATGGACGCCGACCCGGACAGCGTGGACCTGGCGGTCAAACGTTTGCGGGAGGATCAGAACAAGACGGCCGAGCTGGAAGCTCTAAGACAAAAGACGGACCAGGCCTTAAAAGAGATCGCCCAACTTAACCAGCAATTGTCCCAGGCTTCATCCCAGGCTTCCAAATTCTCCGACCAGATCAAGTACCTGGAGAATGCCCGCCAGCTCTCGGCCTCGGAACTGAGCCAGCAGGGCATGGCGGCCCTGATGAACAATGACCATACTGGCGCGCTTCTGGCCTACAGCAAAGCGCTGGAGCTGGATCCGCTCAACGGCACGAACCTGGTCAACCGGGGCATCGCCTACGCCCGGGCCGGAGATCTTCAGAAGGCGGTGAATGATTACGACCAAGCCGCCAAGACTATGTCCGGGGACCACCGTCTGTACTACAACCGGGGGATCGCCTTTTATGGTTTGAAGCAATATGCCAAGGCTTTGAAGAATTTCAACCAGGCCATTCTGCTGAAGCCTGACCACTCAAAGTCCTTCTATAACCGAGCGCTGGTTTACGAGGCTCTAAAAAACAATAAATCGGCTCTATTGGATTACAGCAAGGCGATCAAGCTTGATACAACCGACATTCAGGCCTACAACAACCGGGGAGCGGTTTACCTGCAGCAAAAGCTTTACGCTAAGGCCATTTCTGATTTCAACAGAATGATAGAGTTGGATCCGGCCTTCAGCGACGCCTACCTGAACCGGGCCGGGGTCTATGCAATAAAGGGCGACATGGCGGCGGCCCTGGCGGATGCCAAGAAGGCGGCGGAGCTGGAGAACGAAGAGGCCAAGCTGCTGCTGGAAAGATTGGAACGTTAACCACCAAGGCACAAAGGCACAAATGGTATTTCCCATTTCTTTTTTATTTAATTTGGTTTGGTGTCTTAGTGTCTTTGTGGTAAAAATATTAAGAAAAAATATATGACAGACAAAATCACCATACCCGATATCCTGGAAGGCGATCTGGAGTTCGACAGCTCGGTCCGGCCCCAAAACTTCGGCGATTTCGTGGGCCAGGACAAGATCAAGAGCAACCTCAAGGTCTTCATCCAGGCGGCCCAGGGCAGGGGCGAGGCCATAGACCATATGCTGTTCTGCGGGCCGCCGGGCCTGGGCAAGACCACTTTGGCCCACATCATCGCCAACGAGATGGGGGTCCAGATCAAGGCCACCACCGGCCCGGTGCTGGAGCGCCCGGCCGACCTGGCCGGGATCCTGACCAACCTCCAGGAGCATGACGTGCTGTTCATAGACGAGATCCACCGCATCAACCGGATGGTGGAGGAGTACATCTACCCGGCCATGGAGGATTATTGCCTGGACATCATGATTGACAAGGGGCCCAGCGCCCGCTCGGTGCGGCTTAACCTTCCCAAGTTCACCCTGATCGGGGCCACCACCCGGGCCGGCCTTTTGACCGCGCCGATGCGGGCCCGCTTCGGGATGATCAACCGGCTGGATTACTATACCCATGCCAACCTGGAACAGATCATCACCCGCTCGGCCCAGATACTGAAAGTTGATATCACCGAGAAAGGGGCGAAAGAGATCGCCAAGCGCTCCCGTGGAACGCCCCGGGTGGCCAACCGCCTGCTGCGCCGGGTGCGGGACTTTGCCCAGGTGGAGTCGGACGGGAAGATCACCGACCAGGTGGCCGACTCTGCTCTATTACGGTTGGAAGTGGACGCCCTGGGCCTGGACGACATGGACAAAAGGATACTGGAGGCCATCATCAAGAAGTTCAACGGCGGGCCGGTGGGCCTGAACACTTTGGCGGTGGCGGTAAGCGAGGAGGCCGATACGCTGGAAGAAGTTTATGAGCCGTATCTGATCCAGGAAGGTTTTCTCAAGCGCACGCCAAGAGGGCGGGAGGCCACGGACCTGGCGTACCGGCATCTGGGGCTAACACCAACCAATAAACAAACAACCATCATATGACCAACAAACCAAAAGTAGGCCTGGCCCTGGCCGGCGGCGTGGGCTACTGCATGACCCACATCGGCGTTTTACAGGCGCTGGAGCATTCCGGCATAAAACCGGACATCATCGCCGGGACCTCGGGCGGCGCGCTGATCGGGGCGCTGTACGCCTCCGGCATCCGGCTGGACCGGATAGAGGAGATCGCCAAATCCATCAAGTGGAACAAGCTGATGGGCCCCCATTTCCTTTTCAAGGGGCTGGGCTCCTCCAAACCGATCGAGGACCTGATGGACGAACTGCTAGGCAAGGGCCGGCGGTTCGCCGACCTAAACATCCGGCTGCTGGTGTCGGCGGTGGACCTGGTCAGCGAGCGGAAGATCATGTTCCCCGAGGACGAATCCCAGACCATCTCTTTGCCGGTCCGGGCCTCCTGCAGCCTGCCGCTGGTCTTTTCTCCGGTGCGCTACAAAGACCGCCTGCTGGTGGACGGAGGGATGCTGGTGCCGCTGCCGGTGCGGGAACTGAAGGAAGCCGGGGCGGATTTTGTGATCGCCGCCGATTTTAAGACGGCCCGGGACGAGCCCAAGAACATGTTCGACGTGGCTTTGCGCACCTTAAGGATCGCCAACCAGGAAAGAGTGGACGACGCTATGAAGGCGGCTGACATTGTTATCGAAAGCCATATCGGCGGAGGCAGCCGCTGGGACCTGGCGGCCGCATCGGACCTGATAAAGGTCGGCCGGATGGCGGCCGAGGACATGCTGGCCAAGCACAAGGACAAGATCAACTCTTTGAAGGATGCCTGATATACATATGACCGACAAACCTAAGATCGGCCTGGCCCTCTCCGGCGGCGTAGGCTACTGCCTGGCCCACATCGGCGTCATCAAGGCCCTGGAACTAAGGGGCCTGGAGGCCGACGTAGTGGCCGGGACCTCGGGCGGGGCCCTGATCGGATGCCTTTACGCCTCGGGCCTCAGGTCCGACCGGCTGGAGGAGATCGCCCGCGAGATATCCTGGACCAAGCTGATGTCGCCCACCATGGTCTTCCGGGAAAAGGGCCTGCTGTCATCGGAACCCATCGAAAAATTGGTGGACCAGCTGATCGGCACCAAAAGGCGCTTCAACGAAATGAAACTTCCCCTGTCGGTGACGGCGGTGGACCTGATCAGCGGCAAGGCCATAAACTTTCCCAACCATCCGGACGACCTGATAGCCCCGGCGGTGCGGGCCTCCTGCTCGGTGCCCATCGTCTACGCGCCGCTGAAGATGGGGAACTGGTTGCTGTCCGACGGCGGCATCCTGGATCCCCTGCCGATGGAATCCCTGAAAAGGTTCAAGCCCGACGTCACCATCGCCGTTTCCTTCATGCCCGGGCAGTTCGAGCCGGACAGCCTGTTCGAGATCGGGGTCCGCTCCATGGAGATCGCCAACATCAAGGAATCGCAGATGTCCCGCAAAGAGGCCGACATCCTGATAGAACTGCAGACCGGCCAGGTCTCCAGCTGGGACCTGAAATCGGCTTTGACCCTGATAGAACTTGGCCAGCAGGCAGCCGAAAAGGCGCTGGAGGCCTCCAAGGAAAAGCTGGCGGCCCAAAAGCCTTTCTGGTTCGACATGATAAACAATAAATGGGGTTCCGGTTCATGATGATCTATCTTCTGTCCGCCCTTTTGGCGCTGGCAATGCTGGCCGGATTCTGGTTTTTGTTCCAGTCCTTCAACCGCCAGATGAAGGAGCTTAAGGATTCCGCCAAGAACGACCAGGCCATGAACCTGGTGGCCCAATGGATGCAGGACACCAAGCTCTCGCTGGATTCCCGTCTGCAGGAGACCCGCCAGGTGCTGGATTCCCGGCTGTCCGAGGTGGACGCCAAGCTGGGCCGGTCGCTGGACACGGTCAGCCAACGGCTGGAGACCAACACCAAGACCGTGGGCGAGCGGCTGGACAATGCGGCCCGGGTGATCGGCGACGTCCAAAAGAGCCTGGGCTCCATGAACCAGGAGACTCAGCGGATCAAGGAGATCGGCCAGGATATCGCCTCGCTGTCCCAGATCCTGCGCTCTCCCAAACTGCGGGGCGGGATGGGGGAATTCTTTCTGGGCGACCTGCTGGCCCAGATATTGCCGCCCCACCACTTTGAACTGCAGTACGGCTTCCGCTCCGGGGAAAAGGTGGACGCGGTGGTCAAGCTTTCCCAGCGGCTGGTGCCGGTGGACGCCAAGTTCCCGCTGGAGAATTTCAAGAAGATGCTGGAGGCCCAAAGCGACGAGGAACGCAAGAGCTGGCGGAGGAAGTTCGTCTCCGACGTCAAGAAGCACGTGGACGCCATCGCCTCCAAATACATCCTGCCGGACGAGAACACCTTTGACTTTGCCCTGATGTACATCCCGGCCGAGAACGTTTATTACGAGACCATCATCAAGGACGAGAATTTTGGCGAGGACAAGTCCATCTCCACTTATGCCATCGAACAAAGGGTGATCCCGGTCTCGCCCAATTCCTTCTATGCCTATCTCCAGGCCATAGTGCTGGGCCTGCGGGGGATGCGGGTGGAGGAAAGCGCCCAGGAGATAATAGATTCGCTCTCCCGGCTCAAGGGCGACTTCGGCAAATTCCGCGACGAGTTCGACATCCTGGGCAGCCATATCTCCAACGCCGGGAAGAAGTATGAGGATGTGGACAAGCGGCTGGTGAAGTTCGAGGACCGGCTGGAAGGGGTGGAGGGAAAGCAGATAGCTGCGGACAAGCCGCAGGTGTTGTTGGGAGATAACTGAAACCTGGTTGAACATCTGGTGCCAACCCCGTTAGTCGCGTTAAAACGATCAGTGAGCATCGCAGTTGATGTCGGAAAAAGCTTGTCTGGCATGTTTGAGGGCTTGGCCAAAGCCCGAGTTCAGACAAGCCCGTCAGCAACGAGAAGCACAGCGCGGGCACGCTGAAGCTTTAGCGTAAGCGTGGCCCGGAGAGTTTTAAGCGACGAGCTTTTTCTTTTGGTTCTTTTCT